>CADBQM010000217.1 GCA_902796795.1 uncultured Eubacteriales bacterium | reverse complement strand
GGCGCGGGCAGCTGGGGCGGCAGGATCGCAAGCGAGATGCCGAAGGTCTCCGCAGCCAGGAACACCTTGACGAATTCATAGGAATTGGGCACGAGCACCGCCGCGCGCATGCCCTTCTGAAGCCCGGCAGCCTGAAGCACGCCGCGGTAAAGGGCGGCATCGCGATCAAGCTCTTCATAGCTTACGGTACGGCCTTCGTCGCCGACGGCCGGGAGCGCGCCGAAGCGTTCCACACAGTTCTTCCACATGGAAACGATATCTCCGTATTCCACGAGCTGTTCAAATTCCGCGGGATCCGCGTAGACGCGGAAGCGTTCTCTGGTCTCCATCAACATATCCGTTTCTCCTTGTTTTCTCAGTGTCTTGATTGCCTTGTTCTTTCTATTTTATTCCGCCGGACAGATATCCTGTTTCAGCGGATGATCGTGCTCAGCAACGCTTCTTTTTCTTCGAGGAGCTTCGCGATCTCTTCAATACGGGTGAGCGAAGGTTTTTCCATATAGAGGGCCTTCACGTCCACCGGCGCGCCGACCGCAAAGCGGAGCCGCTCAAAACGGCGCTCCTTCTTTTTCAGGCAGACCGGAATGATCGGCCGGTCCCCGGAGAGCGCCATCATCACCATGCCGGACTTGAAGCCCGAAAGGTCGTCGTTCTCAAAGCCGATGTGGCCGGCCGGGAACATGGAGACGAGCTCGCCGTTCTGCAGGTGCGCGGTGATCTCCCGGAAGGTGCTCATGTTAAAGTTCTCCCGGTCGATCGGGATGCAGAGGATGTTCTTGAAAAAGAAGCGTTTCAGCCGGCTCCCCTCAAAGAACTCCTTCATGCAGATAAAATGATGCCGCCGGTACCAGATGGCGAACATCAGGTAGATCGGGTCAAAAAAACCGACGTGGTTGGAGATCAGGAGCGCACCGCCCCGGATCTTCTTTTTTGCCTCTTCGTTCTCATAGAAGCCCTTCGGCCGGAAAAAGAGGAGGCCTGGGATCGACGTCACCCGGATCAGGTCGTGCAGGATGTAGCGGAAGGAAAAAAGCTTTGCCCGATCCCTTTTAACGTTTTTCTCTTTCATTCAGTTCTTCTCCGAGCCGGGTGATCTTCTCCCGGAAGGCTGCCGTCACGCTTTCGATCTTCTCCGCCTCCGTCATCTCCGGGCGGACGTATTCCGCGGGATTCAGGGGCGTTCCGACGATCACGCGCGCCGGTTTTTTATTAAAATAGGAGCCGTTCGTAAAGACCGGGATCACCGGTACGTTCGTCTCCAGCGCGGCAAGCGCCGCGGAAGGCACAAAAGGCAGCGGGCGTTCTTCTTCCGGCAGCGGGATGCGGCTCTCCGGGAAGATCAGGACGACGCCGCCCTTCCGTAAGATGCGCGCTGACTTCTCGATGAAGCCGAAATCATGGCTGTCCCGGTCCACGTAGATGCCGCCCATGCACTTCAAAAACAGCGGCAGCGGGCCCTTTTTCCGAAACAGCACTTCCGCCATCTGCGTGCGGAGCGTCCGGGAATAAAAGACAAAGAGCATTACCGCGTAGTCAAATACGGAGGTATGGTTCGAAATAACGATCGCGGGGCCGTGGATCCTGCGGCCCTGTTTTTCCCGGTCTTCAAATAAGACCTTCGTCCGGAACAGGATGCGGTAAGCCGGCCAGCCGGTGATCTTCGTAAACCAGTTGAAAAAGGCGATCATTTCCGCTGTCCTTCCCGGATGAACGCCGCGACGCCGTTCACGCTGAAGAACGCGTTCCCGGAAGTAAAGGGGAAGTCGATGCCGTAGTGCGTGCGGATCTCGCCCATCATGCCGAAATAATCCAGGCTGCTGCCGCCGAGCTCCGAGAAGAAATCGGCGTCCGCCGGGATCTCCGACAGCTCTTTATGCAGCGCTTTTGCGAAGAATGCGCGGATCTCTTCGGTCAGCAGATCCCCGCTCTCCTCCGTGCGGACCGCTTTCCCGATCTCGGGCAGCTTCCCGGCCCTGTACGCTTCTCGGATCTTCCGGCGGTTCAGTTTGAAGTCCTCTTCGGAAAGCAGCGGCGCGTCCGTCATCGCGATATGCCCGATCTCTGAAGCAAGGTGCAGCTCCTGCAGCCGCTCCTGCATTTCTTTTCTCTTCTGTTCCGCGGTCTCCGCGTCCGTGCCCTCCGGCAGGGAGACGATCAGGAGCGGGCGCTTCACGCCGTCCTTCTCCTCCGCGGTCAGGCAGACGCCTTCGACGCCCGGCAGCATCAGTTCGGGCTCCAGCTGCACCGGGTTCAGGTTCTCGCCGGAGTTGCCGATCACGAGGTCGTCGCGCCGTCCGAGGATGAAGAAGCGTCCGTCCTCCTCGCGGGCGAGGTCGTGCGTATTGAACCAGTGTTCGCCGTCGTTCAAAGTAGTCTTGCCGTCTTCCGTGATGGAAAGCGCCATCACGCGGCCGCGGACCAGGAGCTCGCCCGCGTCGCTCACGCGGTATTCGACCGCGTCCATGGGGCTGCCGATCGCGCCCTCGTCCAGGACCGCCGGGCATTCCGAAAGCTCCACGGAAGTGATCCCGATCTCCGTCATGCCGTAGCCGTTCGACAGATGGTAGCCGATGGCGTTGAAGAAGGAAAGGACCTCCGGGCGGATCATGGCGCCGCCGGTGATGAGATAGGAGATGCTCTCGCCGAACAGCTGCTCGCGGACTTCCCGGAAGGCTGCTTTGACGAAAAGCGTATGGAGGAGCGTCCGCTTCCGGAGCTTCTTTTCGATGGCCAGGCCTTTTTCAAAGCGCGCGGCCGTTTTTTCGCCGCGACTTTGGATCTCCCGGATCGCTTCGTCGTAAACTTTTTCAAAGAAAAGCGGGACCGAGAAGATATGCGTCACTTCGTGCTGCCGGATCGTCCGGAGGATCGTCTTCGGCGCCATATCGGGCAGTTCGACGAAGGTGCGCGAAAAGAAGGCGAACCAGGTATAGACCGCCGTCAGGCCGAAGATATGGTAAAGCGGCAGAAGAAGCAGCTGCTTCAGCGCGCCCTTATAATGCTTTTTGATCCCGCGGCTCTTCTTGATGATCCCATAGCTGCCGCGGATCTGGTGGAAGAATTCCGCCGCCGTATAGCCGCAGACCTTCACGTGCGCGGAGGTCCCCGAGGACATCACGTAGAGCGTGCTGCCGAAATGCTCCGGCAGGGCGGCTTCCGGGTCGGCGATCTCTTCCGCCGGACCTTCCGCCGTGAACAGTTCCTTCCCGTAAGTCGGGACAGAGAACGCTTTTCCTTCCGAAACGACGGCTTTGCAGCCGATCGACACGATCGCATCCTCGAGCACGGGATCGCTCAGGCGCTGGTTCATCAAAAGCGGGCTGTACCCAGCCGCCAGGATGGCCCAGAAGAGCTCGATCCAGTCGAGGCCGTTCGAAAGATAGAGGCCGACCACACTGTCCGCCGGAAGATCCTTCAGCTTTTCACGGAGCTTTGCGCTTCTTTCCAGGATGTGCCGAAGGCTCTCGCCGTAGGTCGTCTTCCGGATCTCGTAGCCGTAAGCGCTCTCATACATGACGTTTTCCTTTTCGGAAAACATCAAAAGACAGAGCGCGCGGTAGGAGCGCTCCATCGATTCAAATCTGTTCAGTTTTGCTTCAACGAACCGCTGGATACTGCCGTATCCGCCAAGCGTGTCCCTGACCATGTACTCCCCCGTTTCAGCGTGCTTCCGGCCTTCGGAAGGACGCCGGCACTAACTCGCTATTATACCCGATGGGCGGACGTTTGTCCAACCGTAATAATCAGCCTTCGACGTCGCTTAAATCGAAGTCCGCACTGATGAGCAGTGACAGGTCGCCGTCCGGTTCCGCGACGAGGCGGCGGGACTGGTTGAGGATCGCTTCCTCGACCTTGTTCCGCACCAGGCGCCCGTTGCCGGCCGTGCGCGCGCGGAGCAGCTGCACCGCGTTGAAATAGGTGAGCAGCGGGAGCAGCGCGCCTTCGTCGATCTTATAGCCCTTGGACTTCGCGGTGATCTTGGCGATGTCCAGCAGTTCCTGTCCGGTATAATCCGGGAATTCGATCACGTTCGGGAAGCGGCTCTTCAGGCCGGAGTTGGAGGTCAGGAAGACCGCCATCTCGTCCGAGTAGCCGGCGAGGATCACGATCAGGTTGTCGCGGTTGTCTTCGATCCCTTTCACGAGGGTGTCGATCGCTTCCAGGCCGAAGGAATCGTCCTGGCCGCGGTAGAGGCTGTACGCCTCGTCGATGAAGAGCACGCCGCCGATCGCGGACTGCAGGACCTGGTTCGTCAGCGGCGCCGTATGGCCGACGTAGCGCCCGACGAGGTCCGCCCGCGTCACTTCCACGAGCTGGCCGCCGGAGAGCACGCCGATCGCCTTTAAGTAGCGGCTGATGATCCGCGCGATCGTCGTCTTGCCGGTGCCGGGGTTGCCCGTGAAGATCATGTGCTTGCTGACTTCGGGGGTCTTTAAGCCTTCCTCCCGGCGCAGCTTCTGCACGTTATAGTATTCTTCCAGCCCGAAAATGTAGCGTTTGATCTTTTCGAGGCCGACGATGTTGTTCATTTCCTCGCGGACCGCTTCGAGCTCGCCCTGGTAGCCTTCCGGCAGCAGACCGAAGAGGTCGACCGTATTTCCTTCCGTATCGGCGTAGAGCCTGCCGCCCTCCGTCCGGAGCGTAACCGCCGTGCCCCTCTTATAAGAGCCGTTCAGCTTCATGTCCGCGAGCGCGGTGATTAGTTCTTCGTAGAAACGCAGGATGCCCGAAAGACCGTTGCCGCGCTCCGATCTGCTGACCGCGAACGCGCGGAAGGCTTCCTCCTCCGTTTCAAGCCGGAAACCGAGCTGGTTCTCTGCCTTCTCCTTCAGGGCCGCCCACTGCACGTCGGAGATCTTCCCGAGAGACTCCCGGTCCAGTGCTTTCGTCTCGCAGATATCGCCGAGCGCGTTCACGAACGGTGCGCCGAGCACGTCCGCGAGCTTCGAAACGCCCTTTGTGCTGACGAAGACCAGGTACTTCCCTGCCGCGCTGAAGGAGCTCACGGTCTCGGAAGCGAAGGAATTCGACACGTTCACGAGCTGACCCTTCTGCAGCACGTAGCGGCCGGAAAGGCGGCATTTGCCGGTGCTCACGAGCTCGGTGAGATACGAAAGGTAAGAGATGTGGCAGGCATCGAAGTTCTCGAAAAGCAGGATGTTCGCCATCGAGCGCAGCGCCGTATAAAGATCCTGGAGGAAGATGTTGTCGGCGCCCGCGTTCGCGTAGAGCGAAAGGTCGATCACGCGGATCTCGCGGGAGGTCAGCAGCTTCTTATCAAAAAGCATGTCCGCGAGCTCATACAGCGCGAGATGCTTCCCGGTATCCTCCGGGCCGGTCAGGTACATCGAATTCCGGGCATGGCCGTCTTTTTCAGGCATCACAAAGGGGCGCTTGAAGGCGATGACGAGCTTGCGGATGAACTCGTTCTGGCCGAAAACGCGGCCGCTTAACTTCTCCGTCACGTCGTCAAAATCCTCCGCGCTGCCGCTCACCTTCACACTGCCCGAGGGAAAAGCGTCCGCCCCCTTGAGCGTCGGATAGGCAGCTTCTGCCGCCGTCACATCCTGCGTTTCGGTTTCGGACGCCGGGAGGACGCCGGCATAGGCGGCATTCTCTAAAAGCGCCTCCTGGTTCATATTGAAATCGAGCTTCAGGTTCTCGTTCAGGCGTGCGATCTCCTTTTCGAGGTCAAAGGAAGTCTTCATACTGCGGCCCGTGAGCTCCCGCAGGTTTTCGAGCAGCGTCCCGCCGAGCTTTTTCTGGCGCTTCAGGGCGGCGTCGATCTCCTCCTGGCTGTACGGGGTGTCTCCGCTGCCGAACGAACGGTTCATGATATCGTCGAAATTAGGCATGTCAACCTCCTTCTTCCGGATCACAGATCCTCTGAATAATGACCTTTATATCCCTCGCCGAAGACCTCGGACGCGGAGGAAACGATCAGGAACGCATCCGGATCCACCTCGCGCACGATCTCCCTGGCTCTTGTAAAATCGGATTTATGCAGGGCGCACATAAGCACCTTCTTGTTCTCCCCGGTATAGCCGCCGCTGCCGGAAAGGTAGGTAACGCCGGTATCGACCTCCGCCATCAGGCGCACGGCGATCGGTTCGTGCTGCTCGCTGATGATCAGGAGGAGCTTCGCTTCGTCGCTGCCGTAGATGATGCGGTCCAGCAGGATGGAACAGATCACGTCCGCGATCGCCGCATAGAGCGCGACCTCCAGGTTCCCGAACACGATCGCGGAGACCAGGATGATCACGAAGTCCGTCATGACGTAGAAGCTGCCGGTCTTCACATGCTTGAAACGGAGCCGCATGACGCGGATGATGATGTCTGTGCCGCCGGAACTGCCGGTCCCCCGCATCACGATGCCGAGGCCTACGCCCATGATCGCGCCGCCGATGAGCGACGCCAGGATCGGGGTCTCCGTCATCGGCACGCGGATGAGCCCAAGCGCGCCGAGGTGTGAAAAAAGCTCGGAACCGCCGGAGATCGTCACCGTGGAAAGAATGGTATAGAGCATGAATTTCTTTCCGAGCTTGACGAGCCCCAGGACGAGCAGGGGCAGGTTGATGGCAAACATCAGGACGCCGATCGAAAGCTTCGG
>CADBQM010000216.1 GCA_902796795.1 uncultured Eubacteriales bacterium | reverse complement strand
TGCGCTGACGGACGAGCAGGACCTGCAGCCGGTCTTTGAACACCCGGTCCTTTCGATCCGGGTGGAGGAATAAAACAGCTTCGGACAAGGCGTCCGCGTATCCAGGAAAAACAGTATAAAGAAAGCGCCGGGCTTAAACGCCCGGCGCCTTTTTCCCTTACGGGTCCGTTCTTTTACTTCCCGAAGCTGATCTCCACGTTCATGTGCAGCTTCGTGCCCAGGCGGTATTTCTCCGCCGGCAGCGGTCCGCAGGAATTAGAACCGATGCCGCTCTGCCGTTCATCGATGCAGAGCACCGTGTACGGGCTGGTCTCAAGTTCGAAGTTGTGCTTCTTCGCGGAAAGCTCTTCCTGCGTGTAATGCGAAGCGTTGAAGGAGAATTCTTCGCCGCGGACGGTCACGCTGCCGCCCTTGCCGGAGACAAGCGTCATCTCCGCGCAGGCATAATGGCTGCCGTTCTCCTGCGGCTTGATATAGTCCTCATGCTCCGCGGTAACGGTCGTGTTGAAGCGCTCCTTATAGGAGGACCGGCGCTTGTCGATGTAGCTCTCGTTCGGGCCGTAGCCGTAGTAGGAAAGCTTCTCAAACGCCTCGTCCAGGAAGAGACGCACGCCGAAGCGCGGCAGGTAAGGCATGACCGGGATGCGGTCGGCCTTCATATCGATACCGAGCACGCCGTCGTCGCCGATCGTATAAACGGCTTTCACACGGACGATGGGCTGCAGGCTCACTGCCGCGAGCGAGAAGTCGGCCGTGATCTTCGCGAAGCCATCGACCGTCTCCGCTTTGACGCTGTACATCCGCGCGCGGCACTTGTCGTAGCCGGCACGCTCCCACAGACGGCAGATGTTCCGGTCGTTGTCGGTCGGCGCACGCCAGAGGTTCACGGAAAGCGGCTCCTTCAGGAAGGAGATGCTGTCGCGGACGATATCGGTGAACTCGGCGTCCTTCTTGTTGTAAACAAAGCGGAAGTTCTTTCCGGTGACGATGATGTTGTCGCGGTCCTCGGTGATCTCCGGGGCTTTCTTCGACTTCCGTGCAGGCAGCTTTTCAGCCACGGGCACCAGGTACTGATCGAAGCCCATCTCTTCCGGCATGAAGTCCATGCGGTTCGGATCGATGTTGATGTAGCGGAAGATCACGGAAACACGCGGCTCTGCCGGGATCTTTTCCTTCAGCGTGAGCTTGAAGGTCCCGTGCGGCTTCGCCTGTGCCGGCACCTGGCCGGACGCAAGCACCTTGCCGTCCTTCATGACCGCGTACGCGATCTCGACGATATCCTCGAGGTTCGTGAAGTCGAGCATGTTCTTGAAGGTGAACTCATTGCCCTTCGCTGCGGTGAGACGCACCGGGCGCAGCACGTTCTTCAGCTCCAGAAGGCCCTTATGCGGGGTCCTGTCGGGATAGACGAGGCCGTCCATGCAGAAGTTGCCGTCGTTCAGCTCATCACCCCAGTCGCCGCCGTAGAAGAACTTGTCGCGGCCGTCGGGGGTCATGCCCATGTAGATGCTGTGGTCGCACCACTCCCAGACAAAGGCACCGGAAAGCTCGTCGTACTTATAGATCGCTTCCCAGTAATCCTCGGCATCGCCGGGGCCGTTGCCCATTGCGTGCGTGTACTCGCAGAGGATCATCGGCTTGTCGCCGTTCTTCGCGTATTCCACCATCTCGGTGATCGGCGGATACATGCGGGAGTACATGTCAAGTCCGCTGAAATCGTAGCCTTCCGGATGTTTGTAGCGGTTGAAATGGAAGACCGGCTGGTTCTCGCCCTCGAAGGCCTCGGGATCATAATCCCGCGCGTTGTGGGCGCCTTCATAATGCACGAGGCGGGAAGGATCGCGTTCCTTTACCCAGTGCGCGGAGCGCTCGAAGTTGCCGCCGTAGCCGGCTTCGTTGCCAAGCGACCAGATCACGACGGAAGCCGCGTTCTTATCGCGTTCGACGTTGGACTCAACACGGTCGAAGATCGTTTCGAAGTAGTCCGGATCGTCCGCCAGCATGCTGTAGTAATCCATGCTGCGCCGATGGTTGAAATCGCCGCCGCTGTAGATCGTGCAGGTGCCGTGGATCTCGACGTCGCTTTCGTCGATCACATACATGCCGAGCGCGTCGCAGAGCTCCAGGAACAGCGGGGAATTCGGATAGTGACTCGTACGGATGGCGTTGAAGTTGTGCGCCTTCATCATGCTGATGTCGGTGTACATCTCGTCCAGGGTCACGGCATAGCCGTTGAACGGGCTGGAGTCGTGGCGGTTGACGCCCTTGAACTTCACCTTTTTGCCGTTGATCATGATGACGCGGTTCTTGACTTCGACCTTCTTGAGGCCGATCATCTTCACGATCGCTTCGTCCGGCGTCTCGATCACGAGCTTATAGAGGAAGGGATCTTCGGCGTTCCAGAGCCGGGGCGCACTGACCGTCAGGACCGGGGCGCTGCCGTCCGCTTCCGCGACGCACTCGCCGTCCTTGTAGAGCGCGAGCTTTACGTCCGGGCTGCCCTTCGTCGTCAGGTCCACCGTGATCTCCGCCTTCTTGAAGTTCGCGGCAAAAGACTCGTGTACAAAGAAATCCTCGACGCGTTTTTTCGGCCGGAGCAGCACGTAGACGTCACGGAAGATGCCGCTCATGCGGAGCTTGTCCTGGTCCTCGATATAGGAGCCGTCGCACCAGCGGTACACCAGCACCGCGATGCGGTTCAGGCCGCACTTCGCATATTTCGTGATGTCGAACTCGCTCATATTGTGGGAAGCCTGCGAATAACCGACGAACTGTCCGTTGATAAACACATAGAAGCAGGAATCCACGCCTTCGAAAACAAGGGTCTTGTCAAGACCGTCGTCCGTCAGCTCAAAGTCCCGGATGTAGAGCCCGCAGGCGTTGTCCTCGGGGACGTACGGCGGGTCAAAGGGGAAGGGATAACGGACGTTGGTATAGTTGTGATAACCGTAGCCGAAATTCTGCCAGACGGACGGGACCGGGATCGAATCGAAACCGCTGTAGTCGAAGTTCTCCGCATAAAAGTCTTCCGGCAGGCCGCGATCGTTCTCCGCGTACAGGAACGCCCAGTCGCCGTTTAAAAACAGCGCACGGTCGGAAAGCTCCCGGGGCAGCACGGCAAGCTCTGCCGTGGAGGCGGGAACGAAATAGGACCGCTTCGGCGTCGTTCCGACGTGGAAGTGTTTCAGGTCCTCATGGTAGTGGGGAAGATTCATCATTACCTCCTGTTTGCATCATTATTGCTTTCTTCATATGACCGGCCTTCCGCCGGTTTCGGGCTAGTTTAAATCTAACACAGAAGCCTGTTGAATACAAACGAAAAATCGCACAAGGGGCAAAAAAAGTCAGTCCACGCGAATGCCGTCGATCTCCTCCGTCAGCGCGCAGATCTCGTCGATCATCTCCCCGATATGGGCGATGGTATGCAGGAGCGGCGCGTCCGTGGAGATATCGATCTTCATCAGTTTCGCAAGCCCCATGGGGTCCAGCGTGCTGCCGGCTGCAAGGACCTTCTTCCAGTCCTCCACTGCAGGTGCGCCTTCCCGCTCGATCCTGAGCGCCGCTTCGGTCGCGACCGTCAGGCCCGCGCTGTAGGTGTAGGAATACAGTCCGCCGTAATAATGCGGCTGCCGCATCCAGGTAAGCTCCGCTCCTTCCGGCAGGACGACGTCGTCCCCCCAGAAGACCTCCAGGTTCTTTTTAAAGATCCCGGAGAGGATCTCCGCGTTCACGGAACCGCCCGCTTCCACGATCTTGTAGACCTCGCGCTGGTACCATGCTTCCCGGAGGTGCGTGACAAAGTTATGATAGTAGGTATGGCCGACCATGCTCGCGAGCACCCAACGGCGGAAGCGCTTGTCGTCGCTCGTCTTCAGCAGGTAGTGCGCCATCAGGAGCTCGTTCATCGTGGACGGCGCTTCGACGAAGTAGCTGGAGACGTTGGTGTCAAAGAGTGACTGTGCCGCGTTGCAGAGCCGGAAATGGCCCGCGTGGCCAAGCTCGTGCGCCAGCGTAAAGACGTCCGCCATCCGCTCGTTCCAGCTGAGCAGGATAAAGGAACCGCGTCCGTACGGGCTCGCGCAGAAGCCGCCGGTCGCCTTGCCCTGGTTCCTGGCAAAATCGACCCAACGGTCGCGGTAGGCTTCATCGATCATCGAAGCATAGTCGTCCCCGAGGATCGCGAGGCCTTTCTTGATGTATTCCTTGGATTCCTCGATCGTAACGCGGGGATCGTAGCCGGGATCGACGGAAAGCTTGAGGTCCGCAAAGGTCATCTCGTCAAGACCGTAGATCTTCTTCAGCAGCCGCGCGTAGCGCCGCATGTGCGGGGCGAGCTTCTCCGTGATCACGTCGACCTGGCGGTCGTACATCTCGCGGGTGACCTTCTGGCCGAAGAGCAGGCAGTCGAAAACGTCCTTAAAACCGCGCAGGTCCGCGCGCGCCTTATCGTTCTGGACGTAGGCGTTGTAGGCGGCCGCAGTCACGTTCTCGTACTGGGCGAGCTTGTCGTAGAAGGCCCGGAAGGCTGCCCGGCGCACCTTCGTGTCCGTTTCGTACTCGTAATTGTCCTCAAAGAGGGAATAGCCGAGCGGATATTCCTTGCCGTCCACTGTAAAGGACGGGAACTTCATATCCGCGAGCTTTGCCATATGGTAGATCTCGGAGGGCGTGGAAAACGCCTTGGAGAGCGCCGTCAGCGCCCGCTCCGCCTCCGGATGCAGCCGGTGCGGCTTCCTGCGGATCAGGTCGCTTAAATAACCGCGCATGCGGCCGGCTTTATTCAGTGCTTCCTGAAGCACGTCCTCCGGGGCTTCCATGATCTCGCTGTCCACAAAAGACAGGCCGCTCGCCATCCGCCGGAATTCGCCGTCGATCCGTTCCGCCCGTTCCTGGTTGTAGGTGTCGTAGTAATCGGTCTCCACCGCCAGGCTGGTATAGCTGCCGATCAGGGTCTCCAGCTTGCTGTATTCCTCGTAAGCTTCGAGGCAGTGCACGATGTTGTCTGCGTCCGTGAGTTTTCCTTTGTAGGTCGCGACGATCGCCTTCTGGAGCGCGCGGGCTTTTTCCAGGTCCGCGTTCATCGCTTCTTCGCTCTTATAAATGAGGGAGAGGTCCCATTTCAGTTCTTCCGGGACATCTTTTCGCATCGCAAGTTCCGCCATCCGTTTTTCCTCCTGATAAAATCTGGACCGAAGTCTGTCCCGATTGTATCATTGCCCCTGATAAACCGCAACAAAAAACCCCGGCCGGGATAACCGGACCGGGGTCGTATCTGTTATTCTTCTTTACGGGCTGCAGCCGGAAGAAAGGGTTTATTCGATGCTGATGTACTTTCTTTCCTCTACGGCAGGCTTCGCTTCCTTCTTCGCGATGTTCAGCTTCAGGACGCCTTCATTAAACTCTGCCTTGATATCGCCTTCTTCGACTTCGTCGCCGAC
>CADBQM010000215.1 GCA_902796795.1 uncultured Eubacteriales bacterium | reverse complement strand
GCGCTTTTTTATTTCCTGCTCCGGAAGAAGCTGGACCTTCAGCTTTCCTTCTGGGTACACGGCGGGATCCTTTTAGGGCTCGGGCTTTTATTCACGCTGCTGATGCTCGTCTTTTCCGGCAGCATCCGCGGGGTCTTCAGCGGGATCTTCTTTGTCGCGACACTGCCCTTCGGCCTGCTGTGGTTCTTCTTTACCCTGACGGACCGGCAGCCGGTCCTCTGCATCATCATCTTCCTGACCTATCTTGCCGCTTTCCTGGCCGCCGTCTTTTTCGGGAAGAACGCGGGCAGAAAGAAGCGGATCCTTGCCGCTGTCGTTTCCGCGGCCGTGCTGCTTTTTGCCGGTGTATGCACCGCGCTGTATATGAACCGGCCGGAGATCCGTTACGCGGGACACGGTTTTCAGTATATGCATGGCTTTTCCAGCACTGATTTCAGCGATTATATGGTCTACAGTGATCCTTCCAGGCTGGTACAGCCGTCGGAAGCGCCGCCATTTACGATCGAAGATCCTCAGGAGATGCCGGTGCTGGATGGCGCCGAAGCCTGCTATCCGGTCTACGCGGCTTTTGCGAAGGCGGTCTATCAGGATATCGATCAGATCGAGCGGGAATGCGCGGATGCGGACGGGACCGAATTCCGGCGCTTCAACGGGAAGATCGTCACCTTCACAAATACGGTGCAGGGCTTCCTGCGCATGATCTACGATTACGGGGATGAAGTGAAGTACGGCAGCCGCGTCGACATCTTTTTAGGCGCCCGGCCTTCCAAGGGCCAGATGGAGATCGCCGCAAACGAAGGCATCGAGCTTGAGATCACGCCGATCGGCCGCGAGGCCTTTGTCTTCTTCGTGGAAGAAGACAACCCGGTCGAGGGGCTGACCTCGGACGAGATCCGGGCGGTCTACCACGGCGATATCACGAACTGGAAGGAAGTCGGCGGCAGGGACCGGAAGATCGCCGCGTTCCAGCGGCCGGCAGATTCCGGTTCCCAGACGATGATGGAATACTTCATGGGCGACGTCTCTCTGAAGGAGCCGATGACCTATGAGACCGTCTCCAGCATGGAGGGCGTGATCAAAAACGTCGCGCAGTATCATTCGGAAGCCGGCGCCATGGCTTATACCTTCCGCTATTTCCTGGAGGGACTGAACCAGGAGAAGGGCGTGAAGATGCTCGCGGTAGACGGCGTCTATCCGACCGTGGAAAATATCGAAAACGGCAGCTATCCGCTGACAGTCCCGCTCGTGGCGGTCACGCGGAAGGACGATCCGAACCCGAACGTCCGGAAGATGATCGACCTGATGCTTTCCCCGTTCGGGCAGGAGATCATCCGGAAGACCGGCTACGCCGGCCTGGAATAAGTGAAAAAAGACGCAAAAAACGGTCTGCTGCTTCTGCAGCAGACCGGTTTTTTGTCCGTCGTGCCGGACCGTTTTTACAGGAACGCCGAGCCGCCGGTCACGATCCAGGCCGCGAGCGCCGCCACCGTGAGCGCGCCGGTAAAGACGCTGCCCGTCCGCCGGTAGAACCAGGTACAGAGCACGCTGAATACCAGGATCTGCGGCAGGAAGAGGATCAGGAGCGACATGAACGGTCCGCCGAAGGTGGGACTGAACAGGACGTCCGCGCCCGGCCCGATGTTCAGGAAGAACGGGATGTATTCGATCAGGGCGATCAGCAGCACGCCGCCGGCCATGAGCAGCGCGTTCCGCCACCAGGAACCGAAGAAGCCGATGAGGCCTGGCTTGTAGGCCGCTTCCGTCCGCATCGAGGCCATGATCTTCGAATTGTTCATGATAAAGAAGAGCGCGAAGATCGGGAAATAAATGCAGAACTGGCCGAAGCGCATCCAGTTGAAAGCCTTGAAGAAAGGCCAGATAAAGCGGAGATCCAGCTTAAAGAACCAGCCCGCGCATAAGACGATCAGGTAGAGGTAGCCAAGCAGCGCAAGTGAGAGTACGAGTGAACGGAAGAACTGCCCGAAGGCGAAGCGGTCCGGCTTTTCCGCACTGCCGATGCCGTTCGAATATGCCAGGCCTGTTACCCCGGCTTTTTTTGCCTTGACCCGGGCGATGACCGACGTCACGAGCATCACGAGGATCAGCAGCGCGTACCAGCCGATAAAGCCGTTGCCGACCGTCATCCGGAAGACGTGCTCCGGCAGCGGCAGCAGCGCGTGGCCGAGCTGCGTCATAAAGGGATAGGTGAGCCCCGCGACCAGCACCGTAAAGAGGGCGTTCCGCCACCATCTTCCTTTCTCTTTGATGCCTTCCTTCGGGGGCAGCGGCTGGGTGGCCTTTGCGAAGAAGGGAAGCGAAAGGAGGAGCGAAGAGAGCGGCAGGAGTGCCGCGATCGCGAGCAGCATGGCGGCGAGCACCAGCCATTCCTTGGCCATCGCGGTCTGGTGGGACGTATCGATCGGGAGCGGATATTCAAAGGCATCGGAGAACCACTGCATCGCGACGGCGAGTCCATCGTGATGATGCGTCGTCAGGCGGTGGTTCGTGTAGAGCAGTTCGATCCTTCGC
>CADBQM010000214.1 GCA_902796795.1 uncultured Eubacteriales bacterium | reverse complement strand
GCCCAGACGGCGTCGTCCTCTTCGTCCAGCCTGCGCAGGATGTGTCCGGAATCTCTGGGGTTCGTGATATTGACGACGATATGCTCGTCTTCGGCTTCCGGTGCTTCCGTTTCTGCTTCTTCCGGCGTTCCCGCCGCTTCGCTTACCTCAGTTTCCGCTTCTTCGATCTCCGCGGCCGGAGCTGCTTCTTCTGCTTCTTCCGCCGGCTCTTCTGCCGGCGCTTCTTCGCTTTCTTCCGGCTCCTGCCGCGCAACTTCTTCCGGCGTCTCAAATTCGACTTCCGGGAACTCGGTCCGGGTCTCGGGGACCACGGGCACGTCTTCCAGTGCTTCCGCCGGGGCTTCTTCATAACCAAGCTTCACGAGCATCGCGTGTGCCTTGGCTACGTAGCGGCCGCTGTCGAACCAGAGGACGATGGCGTTCAGCACGCCGGCCGCTTCTTCTTCACGGCCGTTCCGCACATAAAGTTCTGCCAAGGTGTACATCCAGCGGTCGTCAGTCTCTTCGCTTAAGTATTTTTCCAGGATCGTGATGCGCTCCGCATCCGGCCGGTTTTCGGCTTCCGCGATCCGGTATTCCAGGATCAGGCGCTCCGGGTCGGTCGGCGCCAGGTCGATGAAATCGCTGAGATAATCCTTTGCGTCCTCAAGTTCGCCCGCGCGCACTGAAACGCTGCACAGGCGGAACAGGACCCCGCGGCTCCGGGGCACCTGGCGGCGCACCCGCTGAAGGAGCACTTCCGCTTCTTTGTAGCGTCTGCAGCGTTCGTAGGCCTTCGCGATATTCTGCAGCCGCCGCGGCTCCTTCACTCCGCTTAAGTTCAGGGTGTCGCAGATCTCCACGGCAAGGTCATACTTGCCGTCGGCGATCAGGGCATCCACTTCCTCCATTTTTTCAAGGAATTCCAGCTTATTCATGATCTCTCCCTACAGCTCCGTTCTCCCGTTCAGGGCCCGCAGAAGCGTCACTTCGTCGATATACTCCAGATCTCCGCCGACGGGAACGCCGCTCGCGATGCGGCTGACCTTGATGCCGGTCGGTTTGATCAATTTGCTGATATACATGGCCGTGGTCTCGCCCTCGAGACTGTTGTTCGTGGCGATGATCACTTCCTGAACGTCCCCCTCCAGCCGCTTGATGAGTTCCTTCAGGCGGATGTCGTTGGGGCCGATCCCCAGCATCGGGGAGATGGCGCCGTGCAGCACATGGTAGACGCCTTCGTACTTCCCGGTCTTTTCATACGCCGCAAGATCCCGGGTGCTCTCCACCACCATGATCGTACGGTGATCCCGCGCCGGACTTTTGCAGATCGGACAGATCTCCTCGTCCGTCAGCGTGCAGCATTCTTTGCAGTAGCGCACGTTCTTGCGGGCGTCCACGATCGCGTCGGCGAGCTCTTTCACCTGCTCCTCCGGCTGGTTGATCAGATGGAAGGCGATCCGCTGGGCGCTTTTCTGTCCGACCCCGGGAAGGAGACCGAGCGCCTCGATCAGCCGGGTCAGCTGTCTGCCGTAATAATCCATGGATCAGCCTCAGAACAGTCCGCCAAGACCGCCCATACCGCCGGTCAGTTTGGAGGTCAGTTCCTCCGAAGCGGCGTCCGCAGCCTGCAGGGCTTCATTGACCGCGCTCACGATCAGATCCTGCAGCATTTCGATATCGTCCGGATCGACGACTTCGGGCTGCAGTTCGATGCTCTTCAGTTCCTTCTTGCCGCTGACGACTGCCGTCACCGCACCGCCGCCGACCGTTGCCGAAAACTCCTTCTGTTCCAGCTCCGCCTGCTGCTCTTCCATCTGGCGCTGCATGCGCTGCGCCTGCTTCATCAGGTTGTTCATGTTTCCGGGGATCATGCCGCCCGGATATCCGCCGCGTTTAGCCACGTTTATTCCTCCGATTCTTCCTCTTCGATCTCCATCTCAATGCCCGGGATATGGCTGCCCAGCACCACGCGGGGCGGCTCTTCCTTTTCCTTCAGGCACGTAAGTTCCAGGTTAAATGATTTTTCGTAGCGCGCCTTCAGGAGTTCTTTCAGTTCCTCCTGCCGGTGATTGCGCCGGATGTATTCGTAATTGAACGGGGTCTTGAACAGGATCTTCAGGCTGCCGTTTTCCCCCGCGCTCACACGGGTCTCCGCCATAAAGGAACGGAGCAGCGTGGAAAGTCCCGCCACGATATCTTCCCAGTCTTCCGAGACCATTCTGTAGTCTTCGTAAGCCGCCGGGGAGAGACTGACTTCCCGGACCGGGACTGTATTTCCCGCTGCGGCAGCGTCTGCCGCACTCCCGTTTTCCCGGGGTACCTCAGACGTCTCCTGTACGCCCGCGGTTCCCGCCGCCGTTCCGTTTCCGGCCCGCTCTGTGCTCTCAGCACCAACGTAACGGCCGGCCGCCCGGCTTCCGTGCGTTTCCAGGAAACGGACCCGGTCCTTGAGACTCTCCAGGTCGGTCTCCATCGCGGGCTGCATCATCTTGATGACCGCGATCTCCAGAAGCACGCGCTTATCCGAAGCATAACGCATCTGGTTGTACAGTTCGGAAAGGATGCGGATGCAGCGCATGATTTCCGTGAGGTCCATGCGTTCCGCCTCTGCCTTCATTTCCGTGAGGGTCTCCGCGGTAACGCCGATCAGCTCCGGGTCCGGTTCGTCGCTTGCGATGAGCATCAGGTTCCTGAGATAGCGGATCAGGTCCGTCACAAAACGGCTGAGTTCCCGTCCGGACTG
>CADBQM010000213.1 GCA_902796795.1 uncultured Eubacteriales bacterium | reverse complement strand
GACGTGCACCGTTTCTTCTTCGATGAGCTGTACGTCGCTCACATGGACCTGGGTCCTTAAGATCCCCATCTGGACGAAAAGGTTGCCCTTCTGGTCGGGCAGGGTACTGACGGTTCCCTTCAGGTTCATGGAAAGGACCAGGACGCCGTCCCCGATATGCAGGTCGCGCGCTTTGGTCGCAGCCTTCTTTTTCGGCTCGTCCTTCGCGGCAGGCATCGTCTTTTCGAGCTGTTCGCGGGTCTCGGTGCGGAGCTTCTCCAGCTCCCTTAAGGAGGCGCCGCCCTGGCCGCTCCGGTTCAGTTCGCGGATCGTGCGGTCCACCTGCTCCTTGGTCTCGGCCAGCAGCTTCCGCGCTTCCTCATTCGCGCCGGCCAGGATCCGCTCTTTTTCGGCGGCGAGCTTCGCTTCCTGTTTTTCCAGGGAATCCCGGAGCGTGCGGGCTTCTTCCTTCAGCGAGCGGATGCGGAGCTTCTCCTTTTCGATCGTACGCCGGTTGTTGTCCAGCTGGCGGATCACGTCTTCAAAGCGCTCCGTGTCGGTGTCCAGATGCGTGCGCGCTTCGTCGATGATATAGCCCGGCAGGCCGAGTTTTTTCGAGATCGCGAAGGCGTTCGACTTGCCGGGGATCCCGATCAGGAGCCGGTAGGTGGGCGAAAGCGTCGCGACGTTGAATTCACAGGAAGCGTTCTCCACGCCCTCCGTGGAAAGCGCGTAGAGCTTGAGTTCCGAATAATGCGTGGTCGCCATCGTGCGGACCTGCAGCCGGGACAGGAAGGAGAGGATCGCGATCGCGAGCGCCGCGCCTTCGGAAGGATCGGTCCCGGAGCAGAGCTCGTCTAACAGCACCAGGCTGTCCGAATCCGCCTTATCGATGATCTCTACGATATTGACCATGTGCGACGAGAAAGTGGAAAGGCTCTGCTCGATGCTCTGCTCGTCGCCGATGTCCGCGTAGACTTCGCGGAAGACCGAAAGCTCGGAGCCTTCAAAGGCCGGGATGTGCAGGCCGGCCTGGCCCATGAGCTGGAACAATCCTACGGTTTTTAATGAAACGGTCTTGCCGCCGGTATTCGGCCCGGTCACGATCAGCTGGTAGAAACTGTCACCGAGCGTCAGGTCGATCGGAACGACCTTCGACCGGTCCAGAAGCGGATGCCGGCCCTGGCGGATCCGGATCCGTTTTTCGTTATTGAAGCTGGGGCGCGCGGCGTCCATGTCGCGGGCGAGGGCCGCCTTTGCGAAGATAAAATCCAGTTCGGAGAGGAGCGTGAGGTCCGTCTCCAACGCGTCGATATTCTCCGCTGCCTGTTCGGAAAGCGCCGCAAGGATGGCTTCGATCTCTTTCTGTTCGTCGATCTCCAGCTGGCGGATCTCATTGTTCAGGCGCACGACTCCGAGCGGTTCGATAAAAACGGTCGAACCGGAACCGCTCTCGTCGTGGATCATGCCCGGGACCTGCTGGCGGTATTCCTGCTTCACGGGCACACAGTAGCGGCCGTTCCGCATCGTGATGACATTTTCTCTTAAGTAGCCGGAATTGGAGGCGACGAGCGCGTTCAGCTCGCTGCGGACCTTTGCCGCCGCGGCGGAGATCTTCCGGCGGATGGACTTCAGCCGGGCGCTGGCGTCGTCCGCGATCTCATCCTCAGAGATGATGCAGCGCTCGATCTCATGCTGCAGCTGTACACAGGGCACAAGTGCCGCGAAGCGCTCCGTCAGGCTGTCCGGCTTTTCCGGGTCCTGCTTCATGCCATAGCTGCGGACGCGATATGCCGCCTTTAAGAGGGCATTCACGCTGAGCAGCTCGGTAATGCTTAAGGAAGCCTGGATCTTCAGGCGCAGCAGCGAATCGCGGATGTCCCGCGCACCGGAGCAGGAGACCGGTCCGAAGGCATAAATACGGGAAAGCGCATCAGAAGTTTCCTGCTGCGCCTGTTCGATATCTTCAAGTTCGTCCATCGGAACAAGGCCGGCCGCCTTCTCCGTACCGAGCGGCGTCGCGGTCTTTTCCAGGAGGCGCCGGATGATCTTATCGTACTCCAGCGTCTTTAAAACACGGCTGTTCATGATGTTTTCAGTATACACTAAATGACAGGGGCACGCAAGAAGCGCGCCGCTTGAACTTTCGCCTGAAATCCGCTATACTCTTACTGTTATGGAAGACGTGAGACACGAACAGGAACGGAAGTTCATACATGAAAAGATCGTACCGAAGAAGCGGGTGAAAAAGATCATCTTCACGGTGCTTTCCGTTGTCGTGCTCGCTGCGCTGTTCGGCGCGACCGCCGGCGTTGTCTATTCCCTGACCCGGAACCTCCTCGGCGAAGGCGAGGGCAACCGGCCCCAGACGATCATCATCGCGCGGCCGGAGGCGACGGAGGAAGAATCGAAAAGCACGGAACCTTCCGGGAATGAAAATGAATCCGAATCCGTACCGTCATCGGAAGACCTGCCGGCGCCCGTGATCGAGACCCGCGTGATGTACGACGGGATGAGCGAGCGGATGAAGAGCGTCTCCACGGCGGTCTCCCGCGGCCTCGTCCTGATCTCCACAACAACGTCCGGCGGCGTGGACTGGCTGGACCGGGAACGCGTGGAACGGCAGGACGCATTCGGCGTGCTGATCGCGGAATCGACCGACCGCTACTTTGTCCTGGCGGACAGCGCCTCCATTCCGGACGGCGCGACGATCTCCGCCTACGTCAGCCAGCAGACCGTGCCCGGGAAGCTGATCGGGCGCGACGCCATCAACGGCATCTGCATTATCAGCCTTGAAAAAAGTGATTTTAAGAATGCTCCGGACGTGATCAGTCTCGGCAGTTCTGCCTCACTCGTCCAGGCAGACGAGGTCTTCCTGGTGGGCATGGCAGGCGGCCGTTTCGGCAGCCTGGACTGCGGCCTGATCACCTATGAATCCTTCAATTTAAGCGTGACCGACGGCTATCAGCATCTGATCTACACCAACGTCGGGACCGCGGCCGATTCCGCAGCGGCGCTCTTCAACGGAAAAGCCGAGCTGGTCGGCTGGGTCAGCGCCAACGGCACCCGCACCGGGGCCGGAAACGCGGTGGCAGCGGGGATCAGCCCGCTGAAGTACCTCATCGAGGATCTCTGCTCCGAAGCGGGGACGGCTTATCTCGGCGTCGTCTGCACGCAGATCTCCGCAGACGAAGCGGCGCAGTATGATATTCCCGCAGGCTATTATGTGCAGGAGGTCATCGCCGACAGTCCCGCCTATACCGCGGGCATCCAGCCGGGCGACCAGATCATCTCCATCAACGGCAGCACTGTCAGCTCCAACCGGATCCTGCAGCACATCATGGATGAGCTCAGGCCGGGCGACAACATCATCATAGAACTGGAAAGAAAGGGGACGGACGGCTACGGCCGTATGGAAGCTACGGTACGGCTTACCGCGCGCTGACGTCCGATATCGCTTATGTTTATTCAGGACCTGCATGAGGGCATGCATATCACACAGACCTTCCTCGTCCGCCAGAAGGTCACCGGCACGACGAAAAGCGGCAAGAGCTATTATTCGCTGAAGCTGCAGGACAAGAGCGGCGTCCTGGACGGCAAGGTCTGGGACCTGACCAACAGCATCTCGCATTTTGACGCGCTCGATTTTATCGTAGCCGAGGGCGACGTGCTGATGTACAATAACGCGCTCCAGATGAATATCAAAAGGATCCGCCGCGCGGAACCGGGCGAATATGACCAGCGCGATTATCTGCCGACGTCGGAGATCTCCGCGGATGAGATGTATCAGGACCTGATGCGGCTGGCCGGGAAGATCGAGCATCCGAAGCTGAAAGCACTCGTGAACAGCTTCTTCCAGGAAGACAAGGCCTTCATCGAAGCGTTTAAGAATCATTCCGCGGCCAAGTCCGTGCACCACAACTTCATCGGCGGCCTGCTGCAGCACACGCTCCGCGTGACCCAGATCTGCTACTTCTACTGCCTGCAGTACCCGATGCTGAATAAGGACCTGCTGATCGCCGCGGCTATGTTCCACGACATCGGCAAGCTGAAGGAGCTTTCACCCTTCCCGGACAACGACTATACGGACGAAGGACAGCTGATCGGCCATATCGTCATGGGCTATTCGATGGTCAAGGAGCGGATCGATACGATCCCGGATTTCCCGGAAAAGCTGAAGACCGAGCTCCTGCACTGCATCCTCGCCCATCAGGGCAAACTGGAATACGGTTCGCCGAAAAAGCCTTCGCTCATTGAAGCGCTCGCGCTTTCCTATGCGGACGACACGGATGCCAAGATGGAGATCATGATCGAGGAGTTCGAAAAAGCAACGTCGAACGACTTCCTTGGCGTGAACCGTTTCCTGGACACCAACATCCGGAAGACCTCCGGCAACTGAAAATAATGCAGAAAAACGAGATCATTACCGTAAAGATCACAGATTTGACAGAGAACGGTGAAGGCGTCGGACGTTCCGGCGCCTTTCCTTTATTCATCAAGGACGCCGTGCCCGGGGATACCGTCCGCTGCACGGTGACCCGCCTGAAGAAGACCTACGGCTACGGACACCTGACGGAAGTCCTTGAGCCGTCGATCGACCGGGTCCCGGCGCGCTGCCCGCTGGCAAAACGCTGCGGCGGATGCCGCCTGCAGGCCTTGTCCTACGAAGCGCAGCTCGCCTGGAAACAGGCCAAAGTGAAGAACGACCTCCTCAGGATCGGGGGTCTGGATATCGACGTCCCGCCCGTTCTCGGCATGCAGGAGCCCTGGCGCTACCGCAATAAAGCCCAGATCCCCTTCGGCTATGATAAAAACGGACAGCTTGTCTCCGGCTACTATGCCGAACGGAGCCACGAGATCATTCCCATGGAGGACTGCCTCCTTTCCCCGCCGGAATTTTCCCTGCTGACCGGAATCGTTAGAGCCTGGCTTCAGAAGAACGGCCTCACTGCCTACCGCGAGACCGAAGGCAGCGGCTTTCTCCGCCATCTGCTGCTCCGGAAGAGCTTTTCCACCGGAGAATTGATGGTCTGTCTTGTCGTCAACACACCTTTCCCTGAAGATGCCCGACTGAAAGAAGAACTGATCGCCGCGCTTTCAGGCGTGCCCGGCTTTGCCACCCTGACCGTCAACCTGAACCGGAAACAGACCAATGTGATCCTCGGCGAACGGACGGAGACCCTCTGCGGCCCCGGCTTTATCACGGATACGATCGGCGGCGTGCGCTTTCGCATCTCGCCGAACAGTTTCTACCAGGTGAACCCGGTCCAGACCGCCGTCCTTTATGGAAAAGCGCTCGAATATGCGGCGCTTGAAGGCCATGAAAACGTGCTGGATCTTTACTGCGGCATTGGGACGATCTCCCTTTTCCTGGCAAAACAGGCCGGAAAGGTCCTGGGGATCGAGATCGTTCCGCAGGCGGTGGCGGACGCAGAAGAGAACGCCCGCCTGAATGGGATCAGGAACGCGGAATTCCTCCTGGGCAGCGCGGAGGAGGTCCTCCCCGCCTGGTACAGCGCACATCCGGACGAGAAGATCGACGTCATCACACTGGATCCCCCGCGCAAAGGCTGCGATCCCCGTTTAGTCGAGACCGTCCTTCGCATCCGGCCGGAGCGGATCGTTTATGTGTCCTGCGACAGCGCGACGCTGGCCCGCGACCTTAGGATCTTTACTGCCTCCGGTTACAAAGTCGGGAAAGTGCAGCCTGTCGACATGTTCCCCCAAAGCTGCCATGTGGAGACTGTATGCTTATTGTCCAAACTTTCTGAAGCCAAGAATCACATCAGTGTGAAGGTCGATATGGATGAGATGGATGTG
>CADBQM010000212.1 GCA_902796795.1 uncultured Eubacteriales bacterium | reverse complement strand
CGGCCACAACGTCTATCCGCCGCGTCATCAGGGCTACTACGAGGATTTCCCGGAGTGGCATGAAGCGGATCTGAAGATGATGGTCCGCCGTGACCGGAATCATCCGTCGGTCGTGATGTGGTCGGTCGGCAACGAGATCGATTATCCGAACGATCCTTATTGCCATCCGCGCTTTACCGAAATGACCGGCAACAACGACAAGAACAAGCCGGCGGCAGAGCGGCAGTACAATCCCGACAAGCCCAACATGGAGCGCCTTGCAGTCCTTGCGAAGGAGCTCGTGGAGATCGTGAAGACCGAGGATACCGAGCGCCCCGTTACGACGGCAGCGGCATTCCCGGAGCTTTCCACTTATCTCGGCTTTGTGGATCATATGGACGTGATCGGCTACAACTACAAGGAAAAATACTACCAGGATGACAAGAAGCGCTTCCCCGACCGCTGCTTCCTCGGCACCGAGAACAGCGGCGCGCCGCAGGCGTGGACCTACGTGGAAGACAATGACTTTGTCATCGGCCAGTTCATCTGGACCGGTATCGACTATCTCGGCGAAGCCCGCGGCTGGCCGGTACACGGCTCCGGCGCAGGTTTCCTGACGACTGCCGGCTTCAAGAAGGACAACTTCTGGGACCGCAAGGCGATCTGGACCGGCAAGGTCAACGCGAAGGATTATCCGGAGAACTACTTCTGGCGTTTCTTCCGTCCGGAACTTTTCACTGCGGAAGACGAGGCGAAGGTACCGAAGGTCGACCGGCCCGAAAAGAGCACGGCGCCCGCGGTGAAAGCGGAAGTCTCCCTTTATAAGAAGGGCGACGTCTTTACCGGCGAGACCTTCAAGAAGGCTTCTTCCAGACTCGGTTATCTGTATCAGATCATCGTGGAAGTGAAGGATGCGAAGGGCGTTCTGACGAACGACGAGCAGGCCTTCAGCTGCCAGGTGACCGGCGCCGGCGAATTCCTCGCGATCGACAACGGCAACAACGCCGACCTGACCCCGCCGCAGGCAAAGACCAAGAAGACCTTTAACGGCCAGCTTGTGATCTACGTGCGCCGTACCGGCAAGGGCAAGATCAAAGCCGTTGTGAACTGTGCGAACGCGAAAGTCGCCGTCGAGAAAGCAGAGATCGAGCTGTAAGCTTCAGATCGACAAGTGAAATGCCGGCGGTACGGCCGCCGGAAGAGACCGGGGTCTTTTATAAGGCCCCGGGCTTTTTATGCGGCTGCGGATCCGCATAAAAAGAGCACTTTTTTGCATGTCTTACGGCTAAAAAACGGGTTGCGGCAGGGAGCGGATAATAGTATACTTTTATCGTATTTTCAGTGCATCCAGGATCCTTTCATAAAGGATTTCAGCATAGTTAAAGGAAAGGGGAAACATGAAAAATATCCGTTTTGATTATTCCAAAGCTGCGCAGTTCATCAACGATGCGCGCTTTCAGAAAGTAAAAGATGACGCGGTCGCGGCACGTGACGTCCTGCTCTCCAGGACCGGCGCCGGCAACACACATCTTGGCTGGATCGATCTTCCGGTAGACTATGACAAGGAAGAGTTCGCCCGCATCCAGAAAGCGGCCGAAAAGATCCGCAGCAATTCGGACATCCTCGTTGTGATCGGCATCGGCGGCTCTTACCTGGGCGCCCGCGCGGCGATCGAGTTCCTGAATCACAGCTTTTACAATAATCTTCCCAAAGAGAAGAGGAACGGTCCGGAGATCTACTATGCGGGCAACAGCCTGAGCCCCACCTATTTGAAGGACCTGCTCGACCTGATCGGCGACCGTGATTTCTCCATCAACGTCATCTCCAAGTCCGGCACGACCACGGAGCCCGCGGTCTCCTTCCGGATCTTCAAGGAACTGGCGGAAAAGAAATACGGCAAGGAAGAAGCCGCGAAGCGCATTTACGCGACCACCGACAAGGTGAAGGGCGCGCTGAAGGTGCTTGCGAACGCGGAAGGCTACGAGACCTTCGTCGTCCCGGACGACGTCGGCGGCCGTTATTCGGTGCTGACTGCTGTCGGTCTGCTGCCGATCGCGGTCTCCGGTGTGGATATTTGTGAACTCATGCAGGGCGCTGCCGATATGCGCACGTACTGCCTTGACGAAGTGGAAAGCGACGCTTTCTATTATGCCGCGGTACGGAATTACTTCTTAAGAAGCGGCAAGTCCGTCGACCTGACCTCCAGCTACGAGCCTTCCTTCCATTATATGGCGGAGTGGTGGAAGCAGCTGCAGGGCGAGTCGGAAGGCAAGGACGGCAAGGGCCTGCTCCCGGTCTCCGTCGACTTTACTACCGACCTGCACTCCCTGGGCCAGTTCATCCAGGAAGGCTCCCGCATCCTCTTTGAGACGGTCGTCGATATCGAGGAATCCCGCGAAGAGATCATCCTTCCTTCCGATGAACTCAACCTGGACGAGCTGAACTATCTGGCGGGCAGGGGCCTGACCTTCGCCAACAAGTGCGCGATGAACGGCACGCTGCTGGCGCATACGGACGGCGACGTACCGAACCTGATGATCAAGGTCAAGGACCGCACGGCATATTCGCTGGGCCAGCTCTTCTACTTCTATGAGTTTGGCTGCGGCATCTCCGGATACATTTTAGGGGTCAACCCCTTCAACCAGCCCGGCGTGGAAAGCTACAAGAACAACATGTTCGCACTGCTCGGCAAGCCCGGTTACGAAGCTGCCGGCGAGGAACTGAGGAAACGGCTCGGGGAATGATCTTCGATACACATACCCATTACGATGACCATCGCTTTGATGAAGACAGAGAGGAAGTTCTTTCCTCTCTGTCTTCGTTCGGCGTGAAAAGGATCTGCAATATCGCGGCGGATATGGAGTCTGTCGGGACCACGCTTCAGCTCGCGCACCGCTATGACTTTGTCTATGCGGCGCTCGGCGTGCATCCGGACGGGATCGCGGAACTTACGGAAGACGATATGGCTCGGCTGAAGGAGCTTTTGAAGGATCCGAAGGCGGTCGCTGTCGGGGAGATCGGTCTCGATTACTATTACGATGACGGTCTCCCGCACGATCTGCAGAAACGCTGGTTTGAACGCCAGCTCGAGCTGTCGCTGGAGACGGACAAGCCTGTCGTCATCCATTCGCGGGACGCCGCGCAGGACACTTTTGAGATCCTGAAAAGCCTGAAGACCGGCGACGGCGCAGGGATCATGCACTGTTTCTCCTATCCGAAGGAGATGGCGCGCCGCTTCCTGGACCTCGGCTACTACATCGCGCTCGGCGGCGT
>CADBQM010000211.1 GCA_902796795.1 uncultured Eubacteriales bacterium | reverse complement strand
GCAAGCAGCTTCGCCTGGTTGTCCGGCTTCACGTTGAAGCCGATGATGATCGCGTTGGACGCGGAAGCCAGCGATACGTCGGATTCGGAGATCGCGCCGACGCCGCCATGGATGACCTTGACGGCGACTTCTTCGTTGGACAGCTTCTCCAGCGACTGGCGGACGGCTTCCACAGAACCCTGTACGTCTGCCTTGACGACGATCGGCAGTTCCTTGATATTGCCTGCCTGGATCTCGGCATACAGATTGTCGATCGTGAGCTTGCCCTTGGTCTCGGCGAGCATCTTCTTCTTTTCTTCGGCGATAAAGGTCTCCGCGTATGCGCGGCTCTCTTTCTCGTTCTTATGGCCGATGCAGATCTCGCCCGCATTCGGGACGCCGTTCAGACCGAGGATCTCGACCGGCGTTGACGGGGTCGCGCTCTTAAGCGCGATGCCGTCCGCGTCCAGCATCGCGCGGACACGGCCGTAGAATGCGCCGGCGGAAACGAAATCGCCGGGCTTCAGCGTACCCTTCTGGACGAGCACGGTCGCGACAGGTCCGCGGCCCTTATCCAGCTTGGCTTCGATGACGATACCGCGCATCTCGCGGTTCGGGTTGGCCTTGAGTTCCTGGACTTCCGTGACGAGCAGGATCATTTCCAGCAGCAGGTCGATGTTTTCGCGGGTCTTCGCGGAAACGGGGACAAAGATCGTGGATCCGCCCCAGTCCTCCGGGATCAGGCCGTAATCTGACAGTTCCTGCTTGACGCGGTCCACGTTCGCCGCGGGTTTATCGATCTTGTTGACGGCGACGATGATCTCGACGCCGGCAGCCTTCGCATGGTTGATCGCTTCCACGGTCTGCGGCATGACGCCGTCGTCCGCAGCGACCACGAGCACGGCGATATCCGTCGCCTGGGCGCCGCGCATACGCATGGCGGTAAAGGCTTCATGGCCGGGCGTATCGAGGAAGGTGATCTTCTCGCCGCGGCATTCGACCATGTAAGCACCGATGTGCTGCGTGATGCCGCCCGCTTCGCGGGAGGTAACGTTCGTTTCACGGATCGCGTCCAGAAGCGAGGTCTTGCCGTGGTCGACGTGGCCCATGACACAGACGACCGGCGGGCGCTTCTTCATGAGCGCCTCGTCTTCCTCTTCTTCCTTCAGGAGCTCCTCGATCACGTCGACCTGGACTTCCTTCTCGCAGAGGATGTCGTATTCCATCGCCAGTTCTTCCGCCTGTTCGTAGGTCAGTTCGGAATTCAGCGTCACCAGCTGGCCCTTCATGAAAAGTTTCTTGATGAGGTCCGCCGGTTTCTGTTTCATTTTATCGGCCAGTTCCTTGATCGTCAGGACTTCCGGAAGCACGATCATGCGGATCGTTTCTTCTTCCTTCTGTACCAGCGGTTTCCGGTTCTTTTCCGCGTTCTTGGAGAGATTGCGGAAGTTTTCGGCCTTCTTGTTCACCCGGTCACGGTTGTCCTGCGCCCGGTTCTTGTTTTTGTCATTGCGGTTTCCGGTGTTCTGCTTGCGCTGGTCGGAACGGCCCGGCGCCGCCTGCGCACGCTGTGCGTCCGAAGCGAATCCGCCGCGGTTCTGCCCGCCCGCGTTCGGCCCAAAGGATCCCTGCGGCCGGCGGTTCTGTCCCTGGGGACGGTTGCCCTGTCCCTGGCCCTGTCCAAACGGTGCCCTGCCGTTCCCACCGCCCTGCGGACGTCCGGTGCCGGTACCGGGACGGCCGGTCCCCGGGCGGAACGAGGTCGTATTCCGGCGTGCGTCGCTTTGTTTTGCGCGTTCCGCGTTCGCTTTCGCCATATTGCGGTAAATATTCTCGCGGATGATCGGCGCCTTTTCCTGCGCGTTTTTACGCGCCTGCTCAAACACGTTCAGGCGCTGCTGCGGCTTTTCGGGTGCTTTTACCGGAGTTTCCGTTTTTTTCTCAGCGGCAGGAACCGATTCCTTTTTCTCCGGCGCTTTTACCGGCGCTTCTTTTACTGCCGGCTTTACTTCCTGTTCGGACTCCGGCTTCTTTTCTTCCGGCTTCTTTTCTTCCGTTTTCTTTTCTTCGGGAACTGCAGGTGCTTCCGCCTGTGCGGGCTTCACTTCCTCCGCGGGCCTTTCTTCCGCCGCGGGCTTCACTTCCGCTGCGGCTTCCGTGCGGACTGCTTCTTCCTTCTTTTTCGGAACGGCTTCGGGGATCACCGCGGAAGGAACATTCTCTTTCTTGACTTCCGGTACAGGCTGCTTTTCGGGCGTTTCATTCAGGTTCTGGCGATACTGTTCTGCGGTCGTTGGAACGGAGGGTTTGATCACCGCGTTCCGGTGCGGTTCCTGCGGTCTTGCGGGACGGCGTTCCTGCTGGCGGTTACGGTCAGCCGGCCGCTGGTTGTTGCCGCGGTTCCCGGAGAAAGCTGCGGAATTTTCCGGACGGAAAAGGAAGACCGTCTTTTTCTTCTTGACCGTCTCGTCCTGTTTATTGTCCGGCTGGTCGGCCTTCTTTTCAGGCGGGCGCTTCGCTGCCTGCGCCTTCTCGGCTTCCCGCTGCGCTCTTTCCTGCGCTTCCTTTCTGGCTTTTTCCCTCAGACGCTGGAAATGCTCCCGGACGCGCTCCGCTTCCTCGTCCTCGATACCCGAGACCGATTTGTAGTCCGCGTTCAGAAAACTGATGATGTCTTTCGGGTCTCTGTTCAGTTCCTTCGCCAGTTCATAGATTCTCAGTTTCGCCATAAATCTTTTGTTCCCCTGTGTTCCCTTTTCTTATGAGTCTTATTTGTTTTCCCTTTCGGGGTCATTCCATGCTTTTCAGGATCTGTTCCGCCAGCCCTTCGGAAAGGACCGCTATAACGGTACGCGCGGTAGCGCCGACGGACCTGCCGAGCGTTTCGCGGTCCGGTCCCGTGATATACGGTACGCCGCGGTAATTGCACATGTCCTCGAAATGCTTCCGGCTGTTCTCCGAGATATCTGCGGAGAGGATCAGCAGGAAGGCCTTCTTTTCCTTCAGCGCTTTTTCCGCCGCGAAAGTCCCGGCCGCAGCAAGTCCTGCGCGGCGCGAAAGCGACAGATAGGAAAGCGCCTTCTTAAGATCGCTCATAACAGTGTCCTGAGCTCCTGAAGCAGCGCTTCATAAGTCGCCGCGTCCACATGTGTCTTAAAGCTTTTGTCGAGTGCCTTCTTCTTAAAGGCCGCCTCCAGACAGGCTTCGTCCGGGCAGAGATACGCGCCCCGCCCGTTTTTCCTTCCGCCCGGGTCAAAGCTGATCCCGTCATCGCTTAACACGATGCGCAGCAGCTCCTTTTTCGGCCTTACCGCCCCGCAGGCGACACACGTCCGCTCAGGCACATGTTTTTCCTTCAATTTAAGCTTCGCCCTCTTCCGTACCGGCTACACCGTCTTCCGGATAGCCTTCTTCGTTATAATCGTATTCTTCTTCGTATTCCTCGTCCTCGTCATAGTTGTCAAACAGGCCCTCTTCACGCGCCTGGGACTCGGACTTGATATCGATGCGGTAACCTGTCAGCTTCGCCGCAAGGCGGGCGTTCTGGCCCTTCATGCCGATCGCGAGGGAAAGCTGGTTGTCCGGTACGACGACGAGCGCGGTATGCTCGTCTTCATCCGCGGCGACCGCGACGACCTTGGCCGGCGAAAGCGCGTTCTCGACCAGGATCGCGGGGTTGTCGTCCCAGCGGATGATGTCGATCTTTTCCCCGTGCAGTTCGTCGACGATCGGGTTGATGCGGCTGCCGTTCAGGCCGATGCAGGCGCCGATCGGATCCACGTTCTCGTCATGGGTCTCCACCGCCATCTTGGTACGGGAGCCGGCTTCGCGGCTGATCGCCTTGATCTCGACGGTGCCGTCACGGATCTCCGCGACTTCCATCTCGAAAAGACGGCGCACCATGTTGGCCTTGGTACGGGAGATCTGGACGCGGGGGCCTTTGCCGCCGTCGCGCATGCCGACGACGTAGACCTTGATATGCTGCGTCGGTTCAAAAGTCTCGCCGGGGATGATATCCTCCTTGGAAAGGATCGCGTCCGCCTTGCCGAGGTTGACACTGACGATGCCGTTCATCACGCGCTGTACGACACCGGTCATGATGTCGTGCGCGCGCTGGTTGAAGTAATCACTGACGGTCTGCCGCTCTTCTTCGCGGATCTTCTGCAGGATGATGCTCTTCGCGTTCTGCGCGGCGATACGTCCGAACTCCTTGGATCTGATCTCGACACGGACGACGTCCTCCAGTTCTGCCTTCGGGTCGATCTCGCGGGCTTTTTCCAGCGTGATCTCATGCCCCTTGTCGCGGACCTCTTCCACGACGACCTTTTCCGAATAGATCGAAAAGTCGCAGGTCTCCCGGTCGATGTTCACGGTCACATTG
>CADBQM010000210.1 GCA_902796795.1 uncultured Eubacteriales bacterium | reverse complement strand
CGCACGCCGGCAAAAAGGCCGTCCTCGATCCCATATCTGCTCGGATTGTCCAGATAAAGTTCCGGGAGGCTGAGTCCGTATTCCCGGGCGAGTGCTTTGAATTTTTTGTATTTATGACGGCCTTCCTCATAATCCGGCATTCCGCCGATAAAGGCGATCCGTTGATTTCCCATTTCTGTCAGGTGACGGAAGATCTGTTCCAGCGCCGTGTCGCTGTCGATCGCGATACGATATGCCGGAGCACCCTTAAATTTCCCGATCACAACAAGCGGGATCTTCTCTGAAAGTTCCTGTACGGCAGCTAAAAAAACGGGATCAGCCGTCTCACTGTCCACGGAACCGCCGATCATGATCAGTGCGTCCACCTGCTGCTGCTTCATTTTTTCCATGATGATGAGCTCCTGCTCCATCTCGGAGAAGGAATTCATGATCATGACCGAATAGCCGCGTGCTTCCGCCGCGCGTTCGCAGGAAGCGAACAGCGAAGCGTAGTATTCGTTCTGCACGTCTGCGGAGAGCAGGCCGATCGTCCTGGTTGAAGAACCGCTGAGTCCGCGTGCAAGTGCGTTCACACGGAAATCGTACAGGCGGATCAATTCTTCGATCCGTGCCCGTTTTTCCGGACTCACCCGTGCGCTGCCGTTCAGCACCCGGGAGACGGTTGCGGGCGATACGCCCGCTTCTTTTGCAATGTCATAGATGGTTTTTGCCATGTCACTCTACCGGACAGTGCTTCATCCGTTCCTATTTCCGATTCTAAAAAACAGGGCGGTCCGAAGACCGCCCTGCCTTTTCAGCAATCACTGAATATGAATGCATTCTTTCAAATGCGCGATCTTAGTGATTGTAGGTTGCGTTGATCTGCTCCTGGATCTTCGCCTGGACGGTCTCAACACCAGCTGCACGCAGCTTGTCCTGGAACTCCTTGACGATTTCTTCCGGAGTGCAGTCATACTGGCCATAGCAGATCTGCTTCATGTAGGTCGTGTAGACCTCGCCGCAGTTGTCGATATACGACTGAACATCTTCAAGGTCCGGCACATACTGCTCGTACGGATACATGACTGCGAAGCCCTTGTATTCTTCGTACAACTTGTCGATCGCTTCCCAGTTCATATCTGCGGAACGGATCTCAAGGTCGTCGTTACGGCCCCACCACCAGTTCGTAGAAATGGAATCCTTATCAGGATCATAGCTATCCGGACGATAACGATAACCATCAGCGTCAACGTCATAGCTGCGGCCCTTGATACCATAGTTGAACAGATGGTAGATATCAGGATCGTTTCTCAGAAGGTCATACGCCATAAGGGTACGCTCGGGGTTCTTGGATGCTGCGGAAACTGCGCAGACACCGTGGGTAACGCGGTCGTACTTGACGTTCTTGTTTTCCTTGCCCCAGTAGAAGAAGCCGACTTCTGCCTTGGGATCCTTCTCATACATCAGGTTGTCGGTAGAGGACTTCGGAGAAACCATGCCGGTCCAGGTCTGGGTATGATGCTGGTTCATAGCGGTCAGGCCCTGACGGAACTCGGTACCGTTATCAGCGCCCTGGTTGGAAAGGACGTCGGTCGGCCATACGCCGATGTCGTTCCATTCCTTCATCATCTTCGCGTATTCAACGAGAAGATCGGTCTCCTCAAGGTAAGCAACCTTGACATCGTAAGGATCTACATCGGTATAAGCGCCCCAAAGAGCACCGGAGCCGATACCGTCGATGCCGCACCACATCCTCTTGGAAGCGATGTAGCCGCCGGCGGTGTAGGTACCGCCGTCGATATCCCATACAGCAACAAGCTCAGGATGGTTCTCTTTGCAGTACTTGACATAAGTGGTCATGTCTTCCCATTTCTCAACACCGTTGGCAAGGCCCGCATCGCGCGCCCAGTCAAGACGATACATGAAGCCGTGGTTGGTCCACTGAGAGTAATGATCCTCGGGGATGAACCAGATGGTGCCGTTGAACTTACAGGGCTCCCAGTGCTCAGCCGGGATAGAAGCCCAAGTCTGCGGGCAGTACTTCTGCAGCATTTCCTCGGAGAGCTCCAGGAAAGCGCCGTTCTTGGCGTTCGGCCATGCATCCAGCCAGTCGGTCGAAGAACCGATCATGTCGACGGTGCCGTCCATACGCGCAAGGGTCAGGTTGTAGTTTGCGAGATAATCGGTCCAGGAGATCCAGTAGATCTGGACTTCTGCGTTGATCTTCTCGGTCATGAGCTTGTTGACTTCCGCCAGCATCTCATCGTTGCAGCCTTTCTGCGGCTTGTCACCGGTGGTCATGTACTGGATGACCACGTGTTCGGATGTGTCGATGTCGTCAGCAGGTGCAGCCGTAGTGTCTTTTTCACCTTCGGTCTTCTTCTCGCCTTCCGTAGCGGGGGCTTTGGTGGACGTGTCGCCGCCGTTGCCGCCGCACGCTGCAAGGCTGAGCACCATGGCTACTGCCAGCAACAATGCCAGTAATTTCTTCATTCTTTCCCTCCTGTTTTTTGAAGAATAAATCTATTTGCAGGCCGCCGGAATGACGGCTACAAACCTTGAATAAGCGGGATCAGCCCTTGACGGAACCGACCGTGATACCGCCGATGAAGTAACGCTGTACGAACGGATACAGGAAGATGATGGGTCCTGTGGTCATCATTGCCGTCGCCATCTTCAGGGACTGGGTCGGCAGGTCGGACACGTCGACGTACTGCGCCGCAATGGAGTTCTTCAGCGAAGAAGCTTCGTT
>CADBQM010000209.1 GCA_902796795.1 uncultured Eubacteriales bacterium | reverse complement strand
GTATTCAGCAGGAGATCAGATGTTTAAGTATGCGCTGAAAAGAACAATCTTGATTATACCGACGCTGTTCGTCATCCTGACGATCGTGTTCTGTCTGATGCAGGCGATCCCCGGGAGCCCCGTGTACGCGATGGTGGAAGGCCAGGATTACACGCCGCAGGAGATCTACGAGCTGGAGGAGAAACTGGGCTTCCACAGACCGATCTGGGAACAGTACATCAGCTATGCGTCCAACATCCTGAAGGGAGACTGGGGAGTATCCTACATCTCGCGGAAACCCGTGTTCCAGGCCATCCTGGAAGTATGGGAGCCCACGATCCTGATGACGATCGTGGCGACGATCATCACCGTTGTGATCGCGATCCCGGTCGGCGTGCTGTCCGCGACGCACAGGAACTCGTTTTTGGACTATTTCGTCACGTCGTCCTCCATGGTCTCGATGACGATCCCCACGTTCTGCTGGGGCCTGCTTCTGTGCTATGTCCTGGCATACAAGTGGAACTGGTTCCCGATCCTGGGCTATGAGTACATCCGGAAGAAGAACCTGTGGAATTCCATCGTGTTCATCGCGCTCCCCAGTCTGTCGCTCGGTCTGCATCACGTCGCGAGCCTCGCGAGGCTGACCCGCTCCACGATGCTGGACGTCCTGAACCAGGATTACATCCGCACGGCAAAAGCGAAAGGCCTCCCCAGAGGAAAAGTGTATTACAAGCACGCGCTGAAGAACACGCTTTCGATCGTGGCCACGAACATCGCGTACTCGATCGCGGGCATGCTCGGCGGTTCCGCGGTGACGGAACGCGTTTTCGGAATCAGAGGCATGGGGACGCTGGCGGTCAACTCCCTTTCCCAGCGCGATTACAGTCAGGAGCAGGCGATCGTCCTGTTCACGGCGCTGATCTGTCTCGGCGTCAATCTGCTTCTCGACATTTTCTACAAAGCCCTCGATCCCCGGATCGAATTCGAATAAGGAGGCAGATCCGATGAAGAAAAAAGAGGGACGGATGAGACCGCTCAGGTTCATTCAGAAATACGGCAGGCTGATCATCGGCGGAACGATCATCGCGGTGGTCCTGTTCGGCGCGCTGTTCGCTCCGGTGCTGACATCACATGATCCGGAACAGGTGAGCCTGATCGAGAAAAAGCAGGGTCCGAGCGAGGAACACGTCCTGGGAACGGATATTTACGGGCGCGACATCATGGCGCGCATCCTTTACGGATCCAGGACGACGCTGATCGTCGCGATCGGCGTCCAGGTCCTTGTGACCCTGGCAGGGACCGTTCTGGGACTGGTCTGCGGCTACTATTCCAAGGTGGAAAAGATACTGATGCGGATACTGGACGCCTTTTCGACCATACCAAGCCTCCTTTTGTGCCTGATGATGGTCGCGATCTTCGGCGCGGGCACGATCAATTTGATCCTCGCCATGTCCGTCGGAGCGATCCCCGGATGCGCGAGAATGGTCAGGAACCAGGTGCTGTCGCTGCGCGAAAAGGAGTACATCGAGAGCGAAAAGGCCATGGGCGCAAGCGACATCCGCACGATGTTTTTTCACATCCTGCCTGCCTGCAGCTCATATCTGATCGTCAGGTTCTCGTCAGGCCTTGCGGGATCCGTTCTTTCCATGACCTCCCTTTCCTATCTGGGACTGGGCTTAAGCCCGCTGATCCCGAGCTGGGGCGGGATGGTCTATGAAGGACAGACGTATATGTTCGGAACGCCGCATCTGGTCTTTTACCCGGCGCTTGCGATCTGCATCACCGTGTTTGGCTTCAGCCTTCTCGGAGACGGGGTCAGGGATCTGCTTGATCCGAAGCTCAGATAAGGAGGATGGCCGTGGAACGAGAGAAAACACTTGAAGTGAAGGACCTGGAACTGTGGTTCGACAACGACAGAAGTTCCGTCAAGATCCTGAACTCCATCAGTTTTGACATTTACAAGGGAGAAGCGCTCGGCATCGTCGGGGAATCCGGCTGCGGCAAGAGCGTGACTTCCCTTTCCATCATGCGTCTTCTCCAGAGCCCCCCGGCAAGAGTGTCGGGAAGCGTCCTTCTGCAGGGGAAAGACCTGTTAAAGATCTCTGAAAGACAGATGCAGTCGATCAGGGGAAACCGGATCTCCATGATCTTCCAGGAGCCGATGACCAGCCTGAATCCGGTCTTTACGATCGGCAACCAGCTGATCGAGACCTTCATGCAGCATCAGGGTCTTTCAAGGTCGGAAGCCTGGAAAAAGGGCGTGGAGATGCTGAAGCTTGTGCGCATCCCGCTTCCGGAACAGCGCATGAAAGAATTTCCGTATCAGCTTTCCGGCGGCATGCGGCAGCGCGTGATGATCGCAATGGCGCTTGCGTGCAGACCGGAGCTTCTGATCGCCGACGAGCCCACGACGGCGCTGGACGTGACCATCCAGGCCCAGGTGCTCGACCTGATGCGGGATCTGCAGAAGGAACTGGGGACCTCCATCGCGTTCATCACGCACGACCTGGGCGTCGTCAGCGAGATGTGCGACCGCGTGCTCGTGCTGTACTGCGGAGAAGTCGTGGAGGAAGCGGATGCGGAGCAGCTGTTTGGCGACCCCAAGCATCCTTATACGCTGGGACTGATGAGCACGCTTCCGAAATTCGGCGTCAAGGGACGCCTGGAGACCATTCCGGGTGTCGTTCCTCCGGCGGGTAAATTCCCCGAAGGCTGCACGTTTGCCCCGAGATGCAAATATGCGACCGAAAGGTGCAGCGCAAAGAAGCCGGAGCTTTTCACGCTGAACGACGGGCACAAGGTCCGTTGCCACAGGTACGATAAGGAGGCGGCGGAATGACTGACGATAACAGCAGGATGCTTCTCGAAGCAGAGCATCTGACGAAATGGTTCCCCGTCAAGAAGTGGTTCTTCGAAAAGCAGCAGCACGTCAAAGCGGTCGACGACGTGACCTTTTCGATCCGGAAGGGCGAGACGTTCGGCATCGCGGGCGAATCAGGCTGCGGAAAGAGCACACTTCTTCGAACGGCCTTAAGGCTCATCGAGCCCACAGGCGGCGTGATCCGGTACGACGGCAATGACATTACCCACATGGGCAAGCGGCAGCTTCGGAAGATCAGGCAGAACATGCAGATCGTCTTCCAGGATCCGTACAGCGCCCTCGACGGGAGAATGAAGGTCGGCAGGATCATCGAAGAACCGCTGGTGATCAACAAGCTGTGCAGAACGCAGGAGGAGAGGACGCGCAGGGCGGCCGAACTGATGGAGCAGGTCGGACTGGATCCGTCATACATGGACCGGTATCCGCACGAGTTCTCCGGCGGGCAGCGGCAGAGGATCGTGATCGCGAGAGCGCTGGCGACGAACCCCGCGCTGCTGGTCTGCGACGAAGCGGTCTCGGCGCTGGACGTATCCGTCAGGGCGCAGGTCCTGAACCTTCTGGCGGATCTTCAGGAGAGGCTGGATCTGACCTATCTGTTCGTCTCGCATGATCTGTCCGTCATCGAGCACATCTGCGACCGCGTGGCGATCATGTATTTGGGAAAGATCGTGGAGATGGGGTCGAAGGACGACATCTTCAGCCGGCCGCAGCACCCCTATACAAAAGCGCTCCTGTCCGCGATCCCGAAGATCGGGAGCAAAGACCGGTCCGACCGGATCATTCTGGAAGGAGACATCCCGAGTCCGGTGGATCCTCCGGAAGGCTGCCGCTTCCATACGCGGTGCCGATACGCTTCGGAAAGATGCAGGACGGTTCCGGAGTTTACGGAAGTCGAAGAAGGACACTGGGTCATGTGCCACCGGTGTTCCGATGATGTCAAGGGAAAATCATCCGAAGTCTGATAGGACGGGATGTTTTCTATAAATGCCGGCGGATTCTTTTGGCCGGCTGCAAAACAAAGGAGGAAAAAAAGATGAGAAAGATGCTCGCATTACTGCTGGCGATCGTGATGGTCTGTTCTCTGGCGGGCTGCAACAAGCCTACGCCGACCCCGTCTCAATCCGAGCAGCCTTCCACTAAGGAAGAAGCGACGAAGACGGAACCGGCTCCGTCCAGTGAACCGGAACCGACGCAGGAGCCGACTCCGCAGATCCAGAAAGGCGGAAACTTAAACTGGGTGTACTACAATAAGCCCAAGACGCTGGATCCGTCCAAGGATACCGGTTTCTGGAACTACGCATGGACGACCCTTGCGTACGAGTCTCCGCTCTGCCGCGATACCGAAGGCAACATCAGGCCTCAGGTGTGCGACTTTGAACTGTCCGACGATCAGCTCACGCTGAAGCTGTGGGTCCGCGACGGCGTTACCTTCCATGACGGATCTCCGGTTGAGATCGACGACGTCATCGCGTCGATCCAGAGGACCGTCCATAAGAGCCCGAGACAGTATGTCAAGCCTTTCATCAAGGACATCCAGGTGGATAAGGGCGTGGCGACGATCACCTTCACAGAGTACAACGAGAAGACCCTGTACTACATCACCTGCAACAACCCGTTCCTTGCGGTCATTCCGAAGGAGATCGCTGAGAAATACAGCGAGGAGAGCGGCGAGTTCATCAAGACCGTGGCGGACGCGATCGGCACCGGTCCCTACAAGTTCACCGACTTCGTGGAAGGTGTTTCCGTTTCTCTTGAGAGATATGAAGGATACGTTCCGGTCAAGGAAGGCTACACCGGCTTTGCGGCCCCGAAGAACGCTTATCTTGACAGCATCACCGTTTTCGCCAACACCGATCCGAGCACCTCGACGCTCGCTCTGTTAGACGGACAGTACGACCTGTTCTCGGATGTTCCGAGCGATTTCGACGCGCAGCTTAAGGCCAAGGGCATCAAGTCGCTGGATAAGCCGGGCTCCTCGGGCGCGGTCTTCTACTTCAACACCTTCGGTAAAGGCCTGGCAGCGAAGAACGCCGACATGCGCAAGGCCATCATGGCTGCGATCGACGTTCCGGAATTCGTTTCCTACATGACCGACGGCAAGATCACCAAGGGCGGCTTCTGCCCGGCAACGGATGAAGCATATCAGACAGATGTGTTCAGCACGGCCGATTACATGGGCGAAGACAACGTCGAACTGGCGAAGAAGTATCTTGCGGCTGCCGGCTACAACGGAGAGGAAGTCCAGCTGGCGTTCTCTTCCGCATATGACAATGTCGCGACGCTGCTTGCGAACTATCTGAAGGCGGCAGGCATCAACTACAAGATCACGATGATGGAAGCGGGAACCGTCTCTGAGTTCTACGGAGATCCGAACAACGCATGGGACATCTACTACACGAACCCGTCGATGAACAGCACCCCGACGCTGCTTTCCGCAACGTTGATGGAGACCAACTACAACAGCCCCGAAAAGGATGCGCTCTGGAAGGAACTGCAGACCCTGACGGTAGGCTCCAAGGAGTACATGGACAAGTGGAAAGAGCTGTCTGAAAAGATGGTCGACGACTGCGCGGTCATCTTCCTTCACATGAACCCGATCGTCTGGTCCTTCCATCCGGACCTTCACATCGAGTATGAAGGCAGCAGCCCGTACTGGTTCAACAGCTACTGGGACAACCCTTCTGAGCACGGAAAGAAATAACCTGACAGAACGGGCAGAGTAACCGGTTTACACGTCCCCGCCCGTTATCATAACGGGCGGGGATTTCTGATCTAGCGGTAATCGGAAAGAAGGACAGGGTAGATGAATCTGGAACAGGATTCAAGGAATAAGCACGCCCAAACGCTCATCGTCGCCGCCTGCTTCGCCATGGTGTTTGTCTGTCTGGGATTCTGCAGCAGCAATAAAAGCATTTATCTTGCGGCAATCACAAAGGCACTCGGCATCAAAAGAAGCCTGTTTTCCATAAACGACAGCTGCAGGTATGTCGCGACTGCCGTAGTGAACGTCTTCTTCGGCCGGCTGATCGCGAAAAACGGTCCGAGAAGGCTCGTATGCGCGGGGTTTCTGTGCCTGACGGCATCCATGCTGATCTACGCGCGCGCTGAAAACGTGGCTGCTTTCTGCGTGGGCGGAGTCTTTCTCGGCGTGGGGCTTGCCTGGACGACGACCACGATGGTGAGCTACCTGACGAACGTCTGGTTCCGTAAAAAGAGAGGGACCGTCAACGGGCTGATCCTGTGCGCGAACGGACTGGGCGGAGCATTGGCGGCTCAGATCCTGACGCCCATCATTTACGCGCCGGAAGACCCCTTTTCCTTCCGGAAGGCATATCTGCTGGTGGCGGGGATCCTTTTCGTCATCGGCATTCCGGTGACACTGATCATCAGGGAACCCGAAAAGACGTCATCCGGTCTGAACGAAGAAAAGAAGAGAAAGGAAGGGAAAGACTGGAAAGGCCTTTCCTTCAGGGAAGTCGCGGGAATACCGCACTTCTTTCTGTACGCTTTATGCATCTTTTTGACGGGCATGAGCCTGCAGGGGATCAACGGGATCGCGGCGGCGCATCTTGGAGACGTCGGGATCGACAGCGGCTTCATCGCCCTTGCGATGAGCGTTCATTCCATTACGCTGAGCGCTGCGAAGTTCCTGTCCGGCATCAGTTACGACAGAGCCGGACTGAAGGTCACGCTGCCGGTCTGCTACCTTTGCGGGATCCTCTCGTTCTTATCCCTGTTTGCCGTGGGAACGGCATCCGCAGGCGCTCTGTGCGTGATCCTGTGGGCCGTCCTGTCCTCGTTCGCGCTGCCCTTAGAGACCGTGATGGTGCCGCTGATGACTTCCGACCTTTTCGGACAGCGGCATTATTCCCAGCTGCTGGGCATCTCCGTCTCCCTGATCACGGCAGGCTTCGCGGTGGGAAATCCGGCCGCGAACCTGATCTACGACATGACCGGAACGTACAGGCCGGTCCTTCTGATCTGCTCCGCCCTGATGACGGCCGTCATGGCGGGACTCTGCTTTTTGATCAAAGAATCTGTCCGAATCCGAAGATCGGTGGTATGATGTTCTCGGATGCAGAAATACAGGTACGGGAGGTGTAATGATGGGCGTCTGGGGATATATCGGGATCGTGACCGTGATCACGGCGGCTTTCATCATTGCCCTTGCGCTCGCTTCGAATCTTCTGACGGCGTGGGCGGCGAAGCGTTTTGCCGATAAGACGCTGGAGCAAAAGAAAAAAGAACTGAAGGAGCTGCTTCCCGGAAAGGACTGTAAAGCCTGCGGATATGAGACCTGCGAAGAATACGCCCTGGCGATCCTGTATCAGGAGGAAGACTGCGGCCTTTGCCCCCATGCTCAAAACGGGCTTCAAAAAAAGCTGGAAGAGAGCATGGAAGAACTGTATAAGATGATGGAGAAAAAAGAATCATCCGGCCGAAGACCGGATGATTTCAGATAAACGGACACTGACGAAAGCGTACATGAGGGAGACGGCATGGACCACTTGACGATACGAATAGGGAAACAGGAGCAAAACGATACGGTGAGTTTCGCTTCGGAAGAGCTGAAAAGGTATCTTCAGGCGATCGACAACACGCTGTCTTTTTCGGTCTTAAGCTTTTCAAAGGCCGATCTGTCAAAAAAGGAGATCCTCTGGATCGGGACGGCGTCGTTCTTTCCTTCGGAGGAGACGGAATTCAGGGAATCGGAGCTTGACGACGGCATCCTGATCAGTACAAAAAAGAACGGCGGACTCATCGCGGGGACCAATCCGCGAAGCGTCCTGATCGCAACATACCGTTTTCTGAAGGAACT
>CADBQM010000208.1 GCA_902796795.1 uncultured Eubacteriales bacterium | reverse complement strand
GGCCGGCCAGATAGATCAGCATGCAAAGGCCCATGTACTGCCAGCTGTTGACCAGGGTGATGATGATAACGCCGACCCAGCTGTTCTTCATCCAGTAAATCGGCTCCTTCATGCCAAAGAGCATCAGCAGGTCGTTCAGCACGCCATTATCAAAGGCGAACATATAGGACATGATCTTACCCATGACATAACCGGAGATCATGATGGGCATGTACAGGATCGCACGCATGGCGTTGCGCCCGCGGAATTTCTGATCCAGGAACAATGCCGCGGCAAGTCCCAGAACGTTCTGGAGCAGGCAGCTGCCGAAACCGTAGATCAGGGTATTGATTGTGATCCGCCCAAGACGTTGATCGCCGGTGAATAAGCGCTGGAAGTTTTCCAGTCCGACGAACTTCATCGTCTTGCTGTAGCCGTTCCAGTTATAGAAAGCGACGCGGGTACCGTTGACAAGCGGAACAAAGATAAACAGCGCGATCAGTAAGAGACCCGGTACCGTAAGCAGCATCAGATTTCTTCTTCTCTTCTTAAGCAAGCCAACCCCTCCTCTCTTATCCGCAAGAGACCGGAGAGCGCGTGCCAAGCACGCAACTCCCCGGTCCCGCGGTCTGCTGTTTAATAAACAGCCTTACTCATGTACCGGTCTTTTAATTCAGATACCGGGTATAAATGATCAATTATTTCTCGTGTGCTGCCGCCCACTTCTCATCGTAGTTACGCTGCAGCTCTTCCAGGATATGAAGCTGGTTCTCTTCGGACCAGTCTGCGTACAGGCTGGGGGTCATTTCGCCGAAGGTTCCCCACATACCCGAAGGCATGTACTCACGGTCCCACATGTTGACGTAAACAGCATCCGGATATCTTTCCATGCACTCGTTCGCAAGCTTGGTCGCATAGGACTCCTCGGAAAGCTCCATATTCGTCAGAGCCGGAAGACCGCCCATTTTGTTGACAAGGGTCTGGCCAGCTGCGCTGGTTGCTGCATAGTTCAGGAACGCCATACCGACATCCTTGTGTGCAGATTCGTTGTAAACGCCGATGGTGTAGCCTTCGCCGCCCGCTACGTAACGCTTTGCGCCTTCCTTGATTGCCGGATAAGGCGTGCAGACGTATTCGTAATCAGGATTCAGCTCGTGGCAGGTCTCCGCATAGCCGGTACCGTTGGAGTAGTACAGCACGGACTTGCCGGTCGCCATACGCTCGTTCTGCATATCGGAATCCATGGTGGAACGGTCTTCCCACATAGCACCCATCTCGATCATGTCAGCCCAGAACTCAAGCTGCGGCTTGAAGGACGGATTGAACTTGTAGGTACCGTTCAGCTGCTCTTCGCCGTGAACTTCAAGAGCATCATCATAAGAAGTGTACAGACCGCCGGTATGGGTCAGGTCACCTGCGGAGTTGTGGTTGACGAACGGAACGATGCCCGCGTCGACCAGCTTCTTGATGGCTGCATAGAAGTCATCCATGGTCTCGATCTCCCACGGATCAACACCATTCTCCATGCAGACGGTGTAGTTCCAGATGTTAGCCAGGCAGGAAGAGGTCATCATAAGCGCATAGCCTACGCCGCCTTCGCCTTCCAGGATACCACGGGCTACATCGTTCTCGTACTGATACCAGGGCTCGTTGTTGACGGGCTCAAGGAACTCGCCGTAACGAAGACGGGACCAGCCGTGAGTTTCGAAGATATCGGGCATTTCGTTCGAAGCCATACGGGTCTTCAGCGCGGACTCATAGTCGGCATCTGCATACTCGGTAAGCTCGATCTGTGCACCGGTCTCTTCGTTGAATGCAGCTACCAGGGCACGAAGCTCTTCCAGGCCGGCACCGGGCTGAATTCTGGTCGTGAACTCAAGCTTGGCACCTTCATAAGGCTTGTCATCGCCCGCGGGCTCGGTAGTATCATCAGCCTTTTCGGTTTCCTTTTCGGTTTCCTTCTCGGTTTCCTTTTCGGTAGCCTTGGTCGTCTCGGGGGCTTTGGACTCATTGCCGCCGTTGCCGCCGCAGGCAGCAAGCGAAAGGACCATGATCACCGCGAGAAGGAGTGCAAGAATTTTCTTCATAGTTCCCTCCTTATTTTTCTACAGGCCTGCTTTTCAAAAAAATTGAACTTTAAAAGGCAGACCCCGTAAGATACTGACAATATAACACAGCAGATACACGAATTAAACGGAATAAGTATGCCGAAACATGTGTATTGTTATTCTTGCACAGGTTTCGTTTTCGTCTATTTTGTAGAATTCAGACAAAAATCTTAGAGCTTTTAAGGAAAATATTACTAAAATCGGAGCAAGCATTCGCTTACTCCGATTTTTTTGAACTTTTATTTTCCATTTTTCCGTATGCGGTGTTCGGCCGGGAGATCCAGGGTTCGTGATCTGCCGTCGAAGTCCTGAACTGGTTCCGGTATTCCCGCGGGCTCATCCCGCATTTTTTCCGGAACAGCTTTGAAAAATGCTGCGGGTCGTCATAACCGAGCGTCTGGGCGATGCTGGAGATGCTGCTGCCGGTCGTGCAGAGCAGCCGCTTGCAGATGTTCATCTTCTGCATCAGCTGGTAATCATAGGGCGTACTGCCGATCTCCCGCTTGAACAGCTTGATTGTGTAGTCCGGCGAGCGGTAGATCAGATGGCAGAGCTCCGCGATGCTGATCATCCGGTGGGTGTTCTGATCCATATAGTCGCACAGGAGGTTCACTTCCTCGCTGTCGGTGCTGCGCTTTCCCTGCAGCCGCATGGACGATACCAGGGCGAGCAGTTCGGTAAATTTGCCCGCGCAGTGCGCCATGACCTCTGAGGTCGGACGTTCCTCGCAGGCATACTGATAAAGCTCTTCCAGCGTGTGGAAAACGTCGCAGCCCTGCACCACCACGGTATTGGAAAGGCCGTAGGCGCGCACCAGGTTCTCGCAGAGCGCGCCGTAGCAGTTGACGTAGATCTTGACCCAGGGATCCTCGGGATCCGTATAATACTCATGCGGCGTACCGGGCTGCAGCAGGTAAAAATCTCCGGCCTCCGGATGATACTCCAGCCCGTTCAGGACCAGCGTACCTTTCCCGCTGATGATGTATTCCGCCACATAAACGTTGCTGGTCTCCAGCGTCCGCGTAATATGGTACGAAGGGCTGCAGGACTGCAGGCCGCACTGCTCCACATAAAACGGATAGCGGACGGACGGTTCCGGAAAATGCTTTGTTCTGTCGTTCATATATTTATTCATAGGCCAGGTCCTGTTTCTGTTTCTCAGTTCCGGTTTTTCAGATTCTCCTTGATCTTCGCAAGAAGCTGTATCAATAATTCCTGTTCTTCTTCACTGATACCTTCGGTAAACGCGGTATCGATCTCGCTGAGCGACTCGTTGAGGCGGACATAGGTCTCCTCTCCCTTCTTCGTCAGTTTGATCCTTTTCAGCCGCGCGTCGCGCCGCATGTTATGGCGTTCCAGCAGGCCTTCCTTTTCCAGGTTGGAAAGGATCATGGATACCGTGGACTTATTCAGCGCTTCGTCCCGCTCGATGTCCTTCTGGAAAACTTCCTCGTTTTCATGTTTCTTGATGTAGTTCAGGATCCGTGCGTACAGCATCGTATCCTGCTTGAGTCCCGCCTCAGCCTGGCGGCGGATCACCGTACGCTTCCAGATCCAGTTGATTTCCAAAATACTCTTTGCGATCTGTTTCTGCAGCTCCATGGCTGTCTCCTTTCACATCAGTGTTGTATGTTGGGTATAACAGTTTTTTAAAAAAACAGTTTCTTATGTGAACGATGGTAACACGCAAAAACAGAAATGTCTATACAAAAAAACTAAAAAAATATCAAAATATGTGCTTTTATTTGACTTTTTTCCACTGTTCGTAATAAAGGTCCTCTGCTTCTTCGCCGAGGTACTTGAACACTTCGCAGCGTTTCAGTACGTCCTCACCCGGGAAGATCGCCGGGTCGTTCAGCAGTTCTTCGTCGATGTACTCATAGGAAGCCAGGTTCGGCGTCGGGTAAGTGATGTATTCGAAGTTGCGGGCCGCGATGTCGGCGCGGAGCAGGAAATCCAGCCACTGGTAAGCGGCATCCACGTTCCTCGCCCCCTTGGTGATGACCCAACCGTCGTACCACATGTTGCTGCCCTCGTCCGGGATCACATACGCGAGATCGGGATTCTCTTCCTTGCAGTACATGTATTCGCCGGAGTAGATCACGGCAAGCGCGGTATCGCCGGCGATCATCTTGTCCCGGACCTCGTCGATCACGTAACCCTTGACCAGCGGATACTGCTTGTGCAGCAGTTCGCTGCAGGCGGCAAGCTCCGAAGGATCCGTCGTATTCGCGGAATAACCGAGCAGCTTCTCGGCAACGAGGAACGCGTCGCGGACGGAATCCTGCATCAGGATGCTGCCGGCGTACTTTTCATCCCAGAGGATCGACCAGCTGTTCACCGGATCGTCGACCAGCGTCGTATTATAAAGGATGCCCACGGTGCCCCAGGTATACGGGACCATGTACTGGTTGCCGGGATCGACGAAATCGCTGAGCGCCGCATAATACTGCGCGCCGATGTTGTCCTTGTTTTTGAGTTTGGAAAGGTCCACCTTCTGGAGCAGGCCGTTCTTCATCATCTTCTCGACCATGTAGTCGGAGGGACAGACGACGTCGTAAAGGGAAGGATCTGCCTCGATACGGGGATACATCTCCTCGTTCGTGGTAAATTCGTCATAGATCACCCGGATGCCGGTCTCTTCTTCAAACTCCTCGACCAGGCCTTCGTCGATATATTCGCCCCAGTTGTACACCCGGAGCACATTCTCCTTCTGCTTTCCGCAGCCCGCGAAGATCATCAGCGCCATCACGGACGCCAGGAGCACAGCAATCGTCTTTTTCATTTTCTTTTTCCCTTTTCTGTTTTGTTGATACATGCGCCGGGTTTCCGCACCCGGAGCGGCCTAAAGGTCCCGCGGCGTTCTCAGTCCGCCGCCTTCTGTTTCACCCTGCGGTCCTTCGGGATCACGTTCGTCAGGATCAGCAGCAGGATCGCCGAAAGGAACATGACCGTGGAAAGCGCGTTCATCGAGGGCTGAATGCCGCGGCGTACCTCGCTGTAGATCAGTGTGGAGATCGTATTGATGCCGGGGCCTTTGGTAAAGTGTGTGATAATGAAATCATCGAGGGACATCGTAAACGCCATCAGGAAGCCCGAGATCACGCCGGGCAGGATCTCCGGCACAGTGACCGCGAAGAACGCCCGGATGGGCTTCGCGCCGAGATCCACCGCCGCCTCGTACGTACTCTGGTTCATGCTCCGGATGCGCGGCATTACGGAAAGGATCACGTAGGGCACGTTAAAGCTGATGTGCGCAAGCAGGACCGTGCTGTAGCCGAAGCTTAAGCCGACCGCGACAAAAACGAGCATCAGCGAAAGGCCGGTCACCAGGTCCGAGTTCAGCAGCGGGATGTTGTTGATGGACATATAAACGGCTTTTGCCCTGCCCTTCAGCGCGCTGAGACCGATACAGGAGATCACGCCGAGTACGGTCGCGATCAGTGCGGAAAGCAGCGCGATCGAAAGTGTATTGACGACGGCGTCCCCGATCGCGGAGGAGTGCAGCATCCTTTCGTACCAGACGAGGGAGAAGCCGGCCCATTTCCTGCCCTTTCCTTCATTAAAGGAATAAACGATCAGGGTCACGATCGGTGCGTACAGGAAGACGAACACCAGGGCGAGCCAGGCTTTGCCGAAAAATGAAGCCAGTTTTTTCATATCGCGTTAGCCTCCCCCGTTTTGTCATAGTGATTTAGGATCGCCATGCTGATCAGGATGAAGATCATCAGTACCAGCGAAAGGCCGGCGCCGACGTGGCGGTTGCTCGCGATCGAGAACTCGCTCTCGATGATGTTGCCGATCAGCAGGATCTTCCGTCCGCCGAGGAGGTCGGAAACGACGAAGGTCGTCAGCGAAGGCACGAAGACCATCGTAATGCCGGAAACGACGCCGGGGAAGCTTAAGGGGAAGATCACCCGCGTCAGGACCTTGCGCTCGTTCGCGCCGAGATCCCGCGCCGCGTTCAGCACCTGGTCGTCGATCGCCGTCAGGGAATTGTAGAGCGGCAGGATCATGAAAGGCAGGTAGTTATAGACCATGCCCAGCAGCACCGCGCCGTTGGTCCCGATGATATTGCCCTGGAAGCCGAGTGCCTTCAGCGCCGTAAAGATCAGCCCGCCGTCATCCAGGAGGTTCAGCCAGGCATAGGTCCGAAGCAGGAAATTCATCCACATGGGCAGGATGAAGATAAAGATCACGAAACCGCTCTTTTTGACCTTCGCCCTGCGGAGGATCAGCGCGACCGGATAAGCGATCAGCAGACAGACGAGCGTGCAGATCACCGACAGCACGAGCGACAGGATCAGGGCCCTCAGATGTTCCTCCTGGAAGATCGAGAGCACGTTGGAAAACGTAAACGCGCCGCTGCCGCGCTCCGTCAGGCCGTAGACCGCGATCAGTACGAGCGGGATCAGGGTAAAGCCGACCATCCAGACAAAATATGGAAGCGCCAGCCATTTTTTCTTATTCGTCAACGCCGATCGCCTCCTCATCCTCTGACTGCGGCTTGTTCATGATCTGGATATCGAAGGGATCCACATGGATCGATACCTTCTCTCCGACCGGGAACATGTCCGTCGAATGCACGAGCCACTCATAGCCGTTCGCCGTTGTGACTTCCATCTCATAATGCACGCCCTTGAAGATCAGGTGCGTGACCGTTCCTTCCAGCAGGCCCTGTCCGGCCGGCAGCAGGTCCACGTCCTCCGGACGGATCACGACGTCCACCGGGCGGTTTACGCCGAAGCCCTTGTCCACACAGGGGAAATTGACGCCGAAGATATTGACGACCTCGTCTTTCACGAAGACCGCGTCGATGATGTTGCTCTCGCCGATGAAATCGGCCACGAAGGCATTCTCCGGTTCGTTGTAGATCTTCTCCGGCGTGCCCATCTGCTGGATGTAGCCCTGGTTCATGACGACGATCGTATCCGACATCGTCAGCGCTTCTTCCTGGTCGTGCGTGACGTAGACAAAGGTGATGCCGAGTTCGTTCTTAAGGCGGATCAGCTCATACTGCATGTCCTGCCTAAGCTTCAGGTCGAGCGCGCCGAGCGGCTCGTCGAGAAGCAGCACCTTCGGCTCGTTCACGATCGCGCGCGCGATCGCGATCCGCTGCTGCTGGCCGCCGGACAGCGACGAAGGATCCCGCTTCTCATAGCCGTCCAGGTTGACGAGCTTCAGTGCGTAGCGGATCTTGTCGCGGATATAATCTTTGGATTTTTTCTTTATCTTGAGTCCGAACGCGATGTTCTCTTCCACGTTCAGGTTGGGGAACAGGGCGTATTTCTGAAAGACCGTGTTCAGTTCCCGTTTATAAGGCGGCAGGCCCGTGATATCCGCGCCTTCAAAGAAAACGCGGCCGCGGTCCGGCGTTTCAAAACCGCCGATGATCCGAAGCGTCGTGGTCTTGCCGCAGCCGGAAGGACCGAGCAGCGTGACGAACTCGTTCTCATGGATGTCGAGCGACAGGTCGTCCAGGACCATCTGTCCGTCGAAACTTTTAGTAATGTGATCCAGTGTGATGATCGGTCTTTCCACTTTGCAACTCTCCCTTTCCCTGATCTGTTCACGCGGCCTTCCCGCGCGTCCGTTCCGCTGCTGTTCTCAGAAGGACGGCGGAGAACTGATCCAGATGAGCTTCGCGCCGCCGGCTGAACTCAGTGTGTGCGGCTTCTCCGAACGATAATAGAATGCCTCCCCGCGCTTTGCCCGGTAAACATGGCTGCCGATCCGGATCTGCACGCTGCCGGAGAGCACATAACCGAATTCCTCTCCTTCATGCGGGTTGTCCGGATAAACGGACCCGCCGGGTTCCAGTGTGAGCAGGATCGGCTCCATCTCATTTTTCTGCGCGTTCGGGATGATCCACTCGATCTTGCTCTTCAGTTCGCTGTCGACTTTCTCAAAGAAATCTTCTTTTCCGAAAACGACCTGCTCCGCTTCGTCGTTCTGAAAGAACTCTTCCGGCGTCACGCCGAGCGCCTGCAGGATATCCAGGAAGGTCTCGAGCGAAGGCGAAGTCGTCTCCCTTTCGATCTGGGAGATAAAGCCTTTGGTCAGTTCCGCGCGGTCGGCAAGTTCCTCCTGCGTCAGCCCCTTCAGCATTCTGAGTTCTCTGATCTTCGATCCGATGTCCATCTTTTCTATGCCAGTTCTTTCTGTCAGATAATTCTAAACCAAAAGTTTAGTAAAACTAAACACACGAAGTTCATTATATGGTATTCCCGTCCGATGTCAAGCGCTTTTCTGTAATTCAGGAAATGAATATTGATTCTTTACTATCTGCGTGATAAATGCTACAATGAGGTCACTGGTTCAAATTATTTGTACATATAGAACGGAGGTATAAAGATGCCGGAGATGACTGAAAGCAAGCTTTCTGTTAAGCTGGACCTGAACGATATTGAAACCGCGGCAAAAGTCTGCAACGCCCTCTCTTCCGAAGTGCGTCTGGAGATCCTGAAGATCCTTGTACAGCATGCCGCGAGCATCGGAGAACTCACCGAGTATTTTCAGCTCCCGATGTCCTCCATGTGCATGCATGTCAAAAAGCTGAAAGAGGCCGGCCTGATCACCGTCAGTCCCAAGCCGGGCGTCCGCGGGAACCGGAAGCTCTGCGGTCTCCGCGTCTCTTCCATCGGCCTGGACCTTTTCTCGCATCTTACGGTACACGCCAGCAAGAAGCCCGTCTACGTGGAGATGCCTGTCGGCAATTATACCAACTGCGAGATCACGCCGCCCTGCGGGCTGGCTTCCGCTTCTTCTTATATTTATGAAGAAGACTCGCCTTACGGATTCTATGATCCGAATCATACGGAAGCTTCCCTGCTGTGGTTCACCTCCGGTTATCTGGAATACGCCTTCCCCAACAATGTGCTTCAGCGGGACCGCGTCGCCAGTGCGGAATTCTCGTTCGAGATCTGTGCCGAAGCCCCGGGCTACCGCGAAGACTGGCCGTCGGACATCACCTTTGAACTGAACGGGAAAAAGATCACCGTCATCCACGTCAAGGGCGATTACGGCGACCGCAAAGGCACCTATAATCCGGACTGGTGGTCCGGCGGACTGACGCAGCACGG
>CADBQM010000207.1 GCA_902796795.1 uncultured Eubacteriales bacterium | reverse complement strand
GACCGTCACCGGGGACGCGCCCTTTGACGGCGCCGTCATGGTCACCGCGAGCCACCTGCCCTTCAACCGGAACGGCTATAAATTCTTCACTGCGGAAGGCGGGCTGGAAAAAGAAGACATTCACGCGATCCTTGCGCTTGCTTCCACAGAAACGGAAGAAACGCCGGGTGGGAGCGCCTCTCCGATCCGTTCCCTTCATTTCATGAAGACCTACGCCGGGATCCTGCGTGAAAAGATCCGGCAGGGGACCGGCGAAGAACAGCCGCTGAAGGGCCTTAAGATCATCGTGGATGCCGGAAACGGCGCCGGCGGGTTCTTTGCGGGCGACGTCCTCTCCCCGCTTGGGGCGGACGTCACGGGCTCGCAGTTCCTGGATCCCGACGGCAGCTTCCCGAACCATATCCCGAACCCGGAAGACAAAAAAGCCATGGCGTCGATCACGGATGCGGTACTTGCAAACCATGCGGATCTCGGCATCATCTTTGATACGGACGTCGACCGGGCCGGCGCCGTGCTCCCCGATGGTTCGGAGCTCAACCGCAACGGCCTGATTGCAATGATGGCGTCCATCCTGCTTCGCGACCATCCGGGCACCACGATCGTCACCGATTCTGTCACCTCCACCGGGCTTGCCCGCTTTATCGCGGAAAAAGGCGGCGTCCACCACCGCTTCAAGCGCGGCTACCGGAATGTGATCAACGAAGCGATCCGCCTGAACAGGGCGGGGACCGACGCACAGCTCGCGATGGAAACGAGCGGCCACGGCGCCCTGAAGGAAAACTACTTCCTGGACGACGGCGCCTATCTGATGGTGAAGCTCCTGATCGAGCTCGCCAATCTCCGGAAAGAGGGAAAAGACCTGCAGGATCTTGTCGACGGTCTGGAAGAGCCAAAGGAGGCTTCGGAGTTCCGCTTTACCATCGACGCTCCTGATTTCCGGGCTTATGGGCAGCAGGTCCTCGATGCGCTTGCGGCCTATGCCGCAACTCAGCCGCAGTGGACGGTCGAACCGGTGAATTACGAAGGCGTCCGCGTGAACTCCGGCGACGGCTGGTTCCTGCTCCGGCTGTCCCTGCACGATCCGGTGCTCCCGCTGAACATCGAAGGCGATTCCGAAGGCGCCGTGCGGCGCATCGTCGGCGAACTTGCGCCGTTCCTCGGCAGGTTCGAACAGCTCTCCTGCCCGGAATTCTGTGCCGGCGCCTGACGCTTTTTTCGCTGTACTGCTCTTACATACGAAAAGACCCGCCCGGAAGCTTCTTCTGCATTCCGGGCGAGTCTTTTTTCACGTCGTTTATTACCGTTCCTCCGGTATCCCGCGGTACGTCCGCGCGTCAAGGTCGACCAGGTAGCCCGCACCGTACGAAGGCTGCCATTCGTAGCGGTTTTTTCCTGCTTCCGGGAAAAGCTCAGCCATCAACGCGGCGATCACGCCGCCGTGGGTGACGAGGAGCGTGTCCTTTCCTTCCGCTTCGAGGCGCCGGAGTCCCCGGAGGACCCGCGCCGTCATTAACACGCCGCTCTCCCCGCCGGGCGTTTCGTTCGCTTCGTTGTCGCCGCTGATCCACGCGATATATGCGGGATCGTCCTTCATTTCCTCATAAGAGCGCATTTCAAAGGCGCCGAAATCCATCTCCTGGAAGGCGGCGTCCGTTTCATGCGGGACGTCGCCGAACAGAAGGAAAAGGGTCTCCTCCGTACGCTTCATCCCGCTGGTCAGGATACGCATGTCCTGAAGCCCGGGCAGCATAATAAGGCCGCTGATCTCCTCAAGCTCCCGGATCCCGCGCGGTGAAAGGCCGATGTCGGTGCTTCCGCAGTACAGGTGTTTTTCGTTGGCTTCGGTCCTGCCGTGCCGTATCAGTGCCAGCTTCATTTCAGTTTCTGCTCCAGCCCCAGGAAGATGCGAAAGACGTGCACGGCCTTTCCGGAAAGATAAGCGAGGAGCCGCCCGGTCATCTCCCGCCAGGCCCGCATCTCCTTTTCGACCGGCACGACACCGCAGAAGATGTCCTCCGCGATAAGGATGCTGTCCTGCCAGCGCGCTTCCTCCGCTTTAAAAACAGAAAGCGCGTCCGTACCGTTCTTCACGCACCACAGGGTGTAATTCTCGATCCCGTAGATGCATTTTGCCCCGAAGTCGATGCGGCCGTCTTCCGTACAGCGGAAAATCTCCTCTTCTTTCAGTCCGTATTTTTCTTTTGCGTGATCCAGCTTTCCCTGATAGGCGCCGCCGATGATCAGTTCCATTTTCATTCTCCTTCAGACCAGTGCGTAGACCGCGATGCCGGCAAGTTCGCCGCATACCAGCGCATAGCCAGAGATATCTCCGGACATGCCATTGAGCGAGCGGAAGCCGCGGATGAGGAACAGCAGGTAGCCCGCCGTGACCGCGATCGCCGCAAAACCATATTTCCCGAGAAAAACAAAGCCGGCGGCCGTGACAAGCGCGTACAGGACCGCGAGGATCACGACGTGGGACTTCCGGACCCCCTTTTGGTACGCCCCGGCGTATTCGCTGACCGAGATCGGCCGGAGCAGCGTGACCGCAAGCGCGGCCGTGATCCTTGAGACGACCGGGATCAGCAGCAGCGTAAAGATATCGGCCTCCTCTTTCACGGAAGCAAAGAACGCGAACTGTGCCATCACAAGCAGAACAGCCGCGATCACCGCAAAGGAACCGACGTGCGGGTCCTTTAAGATGCGGCGCCGCTCTTCCGGGCCGCGCCAGGACTTTACCGCGTCCACCGTATCCAGGAAGCCGTCAAAATGCATGCCGCCGGTGATAAGGAAGGGGTATGCCGTCAGCGCCGCGGCGGCGATCAGGACCGGCAGGTCCAGCAGCCTGAGCAGGTAGGAAAGCAGCATCCAGAGCCCGCCGACCACTGCGCCGACGAGCGGCAGGAACAGCGTCATTAAAGGACGTGCTTCTTCGTCCCATTTTTTGATCGGGATCGGGATCGCCAGGAACATGCTCATGCACATCAGGCATGCGCGGAAGACTTTTTTCACAGCGG
>CADBQM010000206.1 GCA_902796795.1 uncultured Eubacteriales bacterium | reverse complement strand
GCTTCCATGACTTCCAGGCCTTTGTTCACCAGCGTGGCGGAATCGATCGTGATCTTGTTCCCCATCTTCCAGTTCGGATGCTTCAGCGCGTCTTCCCTGCGGACCGCAGCCAGCTGTTCTCTGGTATATCCGCGGAACGGGCCGCCCGACGCCGTCAGAAGGATGCGGGAGACGGGATTTCTGTTTTCCCCGTTCAGGCACTGGAAAACAGCGGAATGTTCGGAATCGACCGGCAGCAGCCTTACGCCGTATTCCCGGATGAGCGGCAGGATGATCTGACCGGCGGTCACGAGCGTTTCCTTATTGGCGAACGCGAGGTCCTTGCCCGCGCGGATCGCTTCGACCGCAGGCTTTAAGCCGATCATGCCGACGACCGCGGTCAGCACCACGTCCGCGTCCGTCCCCGCGGCGGCTTCGATGAGGCCGTCCATGCCGGAAACGACCCGGACCGGAAGATCGGCCGTCCTGACGCGGAACTCTTCTGCCTTTTTCTCATCATAGACACAGACCAGGCCAGGCAGGAACTCGCGGCACTGCTCCTCTAAAAGCGTGATATTGCTGTGCGCGGCAAGCGCACAGATCTCAAGTTCGTCCCGGTGCTCCCGGACGACAGACAGCGTCTGAGTCCCGATCGAACCGGTGGAACCGAGTAAGGAGATCTTTTTCATAAAAGTGTGATTCCTTTAAACGCGGAAGAAATAAAGAATATAAAAGATGATCGGAGAAACAAAGATCACGCTGTCAAAGCGGTCCAGGATACCGCCGTGTCCGGGGATCAGCTGGGAATAATCCTTGACGCCGTGCTCCCGCTTGAACGCGGACGCGAGCAGGTCCCCCGTCATCGAGATCAGTCCCGCCGCAGCCGAGAGCACCGCGCAGGCCAGGACCGGATGATGTACGTTGTTGAAATAGCGCCCGAAGATCAGCGCATAGACCGCGCCGAGCCCGGCAGCGCCGAGCACCCCGCCGACCGCGCCGGCAATGGATTTTTTGGGGCTCAGCTCCGGCGCAAGCTTCCGCTTGCCGAAAAGGATGCCGAAGATATACGCGCAGACGTCCGTGCCCCAGCTCGCCGTAAAGATCAGCCATACAAGATACAGGCCGTCCGGCAGCATGCGGACCCGGTACATGTAGGAAAGCATCACGACGGTATAGACCGGGCCGAACGCGGCAGCCATTGCTTTTCCGGCATCGTTCTTCGGATAGGTAAAGACGTAGGCCGTCATGATCAGCATGAAGCCGAAAAGCAACGAGACCAGCTGGAGCTGCATCCTGTCAAGCGCCGTAAACAAGAGAAACGCGGCGGCGGTCAGGTACCCCAGGAAGCCGAGGACGTCCTTATGGATCCCGTAGACGCGGTAGAATTCAAACAGGCCGAGGAGCGAGATCACCGCTGTCAGGGCAAACCAGTACCAGCCGCCGGCGATGCCCGCGGATGCAAAAAGGATCACCAGCACGCAGGCGCTTAAAATGCGCTTCGTCAGGTTCTTCTTATCGAATTTGCGTTTTCCTTCACCCATAGGTTCATACTCCGCCGAAGCGGCGGTCCCGTGACTGAAAGGCCGTGACCGCTTTCTCCAGCTCTGCCTTATTGAAATCCGGCCAGAGACAGTCTGTTACGTAAAACTCCGTATACGCGCACTGCCACAGGAGATAATTGGAGAGCCGCATCTCCCCGCCGGTTCGGATCAGGAGGTCCGGATCCGGAAGCCCCTCCGTGTCCAGGAAGGAAGCGACCAGGTCTTCGGTGATCTCCTCTTCTTTTAACTTTCCGTCGCGGACGGCCGAAGCGATGCGTCTTGCGGCGCGGACGATCTCATCCCGCGCGCCGTAATTGATCGCGATCGTAAAGACCAGGCCGGTATTCGCCGCCGTTTCCCGCTCCAGGCGATCCAGTCCGTCGACGATGTCCCGGTCAAAGCGCGATCTTTCACCGATCATACGTACCCGGACGTTGTTTTCCTTTGCCATCCGGAGCAGCCGGACCATATAATAGCGGAACAGCTGGATGAGCGCCCCGACCTCCGTGTCGTCGCGCTTCCAGTTTTCGGTGGAAAAACCGTAAACGGTCAGATAGCGGATCCCGAGGCTGTCGGCATCCGCAACGATCTTTTCGACTGTCCTGCAGCCTTCCGCGTGTCCCATGGACCGCGGCAGGCCGCGCTTTTTCGCCCAGCGGCCGTTGCCGTCCAGAATGATGGCAACATGCTGCGGGATCTTCTTTTCCGGATCCACTCCGCACCTCCGCATTCAAGCGATGCCCGTACGCCGGTCACACGCTCTCGTGATGAAAGGCGGCCTTTTGAAAAGCCGCCTTTCATGATCGCTGTCTGAAAGGCCTTACCTAAGGATCAGACCGTCATGATCTCCTGGATCTTCTTTTCGGCAGCCTCGTCGATCTTCTTGATATAGTTGTCCGTTGCCTTCTGGATAAGGTCTTCACCGTCCAGCTCCTGGTCTTCGGTGATCGAAGAGCTCTTCTGGAGCTTCTTCAGCGCCTCGTTCGCGTCGCGGCGGATATTCCTCACGGCGACCTTCGCGGCTTCTGCTTTTTTGCGGACGTCCTTCGACAGGTCCTTACGCCGCTCCCCGGTGAGTTCCGGGAATACCAGGCGGATCACGGAACCGTCGTTGGAAGGATTGATCCCGATATCGGAAGCAAGGATCGCTTTTTCCGTATCCTTGATGAGCGTTCTGTCATAAGGCTGGATCACGAGCATCCGGGCTTCCGGAACAGAGATGTTCGCGACCTGCTTCAGCGGCGTCTGCACACCGTAGTAGCTGACCGTGAGCCGGTCCAGGATGTGCGGATTCGCACGGCCCGCGCGAATGGTCTGGTATTCTTCCTCCAGCGTGGCCAGGGTCTTGCCCATGCGCTCTTCGGCATTTTTGATAATGGTATCCATATTGCCCTCCTTTTTATGATAGATCCGGTTTCAAGCCGGTATTCAGTCCGCGCTGACGTAGGTGCCGATCTTTTTCCCGCGGACAGCATCGATGATCCCGTTCTCTCTATTCAGATCGAAGACCTGCAGCGGCATATGATTCTCAAGACACATGATGGACGCGGTCAGGTCGATCACCTGCAGCCTCTTATCCACAACTTCCCGGATACTGACGGTATCATAGCGTTTTGCGTCCGGGTTCTTCGCAGGATCGCTGTCATAGACGGCGTCGATCGATTTCGCGAGCAGGATGACGTCCGCATCAAGCTCGATCGCGCGGAGCACGATCCCGGTATCGGTCGAAAAATAAGGATGTCCGGTGCCGCCGGCAAAGAAAACGACCTTGCCCTCTTTCAGCGCAGCGACCGCAGCGTCCTTGGAGAACAGCGACGTCATCGTTCCGCAGGCAAAGGGCGTAAAGATCGCAGTCGAAAGACCGACGCTCCGGAAGATCTCCGATACATAGATGCAGTTGATCACCGTTGCCAGCATACCGATCTGGTCTGCCTTTGTCCTGTCGATCGCGTTGGATTCCCGGCCCCGCCAGAAATTGCCGCCGCCGATCACGATGCCGATCTCGGCGCCGTCCTTTTTCGCTTCCGCGACCTGCAGGGCGACCTTTCTTACCGTAGCCTCGTCAAGACCGCTTTTCTTTTCGCCGGAAAGCGCTTCGCCCGAAAGCTTCAAAAGCACTCTTCTTGCCTGTTCCATCCCGTATTCCTTTCCGCGGAAAATGTAGCTGATGCCGTATTTTCCGTCTTCCGTATCATACAACGTTTTTTGATAAGCGTCAACTTTTGAGAAGCCTTGAGAGCCGCAGTTCACAAAAGCTTCAAAGTCTCTTGACGAAAGCGCAGTTGTCCGTTTATCGTAAAAGAAAAAACAGGAGGACGCCATGCCGGATGCAAAGCTGAAAGTCGCCGTCGTCGGCGCGGGAAACTGGGGTTACCAGCACGCACGGGCTTATTGTCTGAGAGAGGACACCACCCTTGCGGCGATCGTCGGAAGAACGCCTGAAAAGACCCGGAAACGCGCGGACCTTTTCGGCGCGCGCGCCTATTTTGATATCACCGAAATGATCGAGAAGGAAAAGCCGGACCTTGTCTCCGTCTGCCTGCCGGCCCAGCACAACGTCGACGCGACGCTTGAAGTGATCGAGAGCGGGACGCCGCTGCTTTCGGAAAAGCCGATCGCCTATGCGCTTCCGGACGCCGAGCGTATGATCGCGGAGGCAAAGAAGCGCTCCCTCTTCTATGCGATCGATTTCAACCAGCGCTACAGCATTCCCTGCCTGATGGCAAAGAAGGCTGTCGAGGACGGAGAACTCGGTGAACCGCTCTACCTTTCCTGGCGTTTCGGCCACGGCTGGGACACGCCCACGCTCTCCCATCCCTTCCTCAACCTGATCGAGGCCCAGTGTCATGGTCTCGATATGTGCGAACATTTCTTCGGAAAGATCGCTGCCTTGACCGCGGAGATGACCGACAGGGGCGGCAGGGAAAGCTATTCCACTTTTACGCTCGCGCTCTCCTTCGAAAACGGGGCCGTCGGTTCCTTCCTTGCGACGCTGGACGCCGACGAGCACAACCGGAATTCCCAGTACATCGAGCTTGGCGGGACGAAAGGACGGATCCTCATCGAAGACAACGTCCGTCACTACAGTTTCCACCGGAACGGGGAAGCAACTTCCACAGAATGGAGCGCCGGCTTCTTTGAGGACGGACTGCGTTCCTTCTCCACGAACCTGGACCGCCATCTTGACGCCCTGATCCCCGCCCTGAAAAAAGGCGAAGCCCCACCGGTCCCCGCAGAGAAAGGCCTGCGTGCGCTCGTGCTTGCGCATGAAGCGATCCGCTCCTTCAAAACCGGTACACGGCTGTCGGTTTGACTTGAAAAGCTTCCGGGCTTATGCTAAAATACCTGCGTCATAAGGGAGGTTTTTATGTCAGGACATTCCAAATTTGCCAATATCAAGCATAAAAAAGAGAAAAACGACGCCGCGAAGGGCAAGATCTTTACGAGGATCGGCCGCGAGATCGCCGTTGCGGTCAAGGAAGGCGGCGCGGACGTCAACAATAACAGCAAGCTGAAGGACGTCGTCGCCAAGGCCAAAGCCAACAACATGCCGAACGAGACGATCGAACGCAGTATTAAAAAAGCCGCCGGAGACGCCGGCAGCGTCAACTATGAAGAAGTCACCTACGAAGGCTACGGTCCTTCCGGTATCGCCATCATCGTGGAGGCGCTGACGGACAACCGCAACCGCACTGCCGCGAACGTCCGGAACGCCTTTTCCAAAGGCCAGGGGAACGTCGGCACGACCGGCTGCGTCTCCTTCATGTTCGATACGAAGGGCCAGATCATCATCGACCGCGAAGAGTGCGAGATGGATCCGGACGAGCTGATGATGATCGCGCTCGACGCCGGTGCCGAAGATTTTTCCGAAGAAGAGGATTCCTTTGAGATCCTGACGGCGCAGGAAGATTTCAGCGCGGTCCGTGAAGCCCTCGAGGAAGCCGGGATCCCCATGGAAATGGCGGAAGTCACCCGGATCCCCCAGACCTACGTCAGCCTGACTTCCGAGCAGGATATCAAGAACATGAACCGTATCCTCGACCTGCTGGACGAGGACGACGACGTCCAGGAAGTCTATCACAATTACGAAGAAAACGACTGATCCGGCAGCAGACTTTTTATGAAAAACAAAAACACGCGGCATCCTGCCGCGTGTTTTTTTACAGCTCGCTGTTCTCGCTGCTGTGTTTTTTCAGCCGTCTGCGCCGTTTCTTTTTGCGGGAACGCTGGATCAGGATGCCGATCCCGACGGTGATCAATACGAGCAGGATGAACGCCGGTATCCCCACGATCAGCTTGTCTTTCAGGGAGATCACAGGGACCTCGTCTTCCGTCGATTCCGGCACCGGTTCGGTCTCCGTGGTTTTTTCACTCTCCGAAGGCGTCTCGCGCTGCTCTGTTTCCTTTTCGGAAGGAGCCGCGCTGCTTTCGTCTTCTTCTTTCGAGGTATCTTCGGTCTCTTCGCTGCTTTCTTCCGTCGTCTCCGGCTCCGTTTCCTCCGGCAGCGGCATTAGGAAGATGTCCTCCGTGTTCTTTTCCGGATCGTAAGCTTCGGTCTCCGGCACTTCACGGTCGGAACGGAGGAACTTCGTCGCAGCGTAGAGCATCCGGTTATCCCCCTTTAACATGCTCCAGTCACCGTAGATCCCGACACGTTCCAGTGACTGGCCGGTCTGGAAGGTCCCGGCAACGGCGCCGTTCATGGAAGGCGAATAACGAAGCCGCACGTTATCGGTCGGCGTAACGATATCATTCGTTTCCACGAAGTGCACCGGCGCAAGCGTCCCGTTGTACAGGCCGTAGGTGTATTCCAGGAGGACCCGCTCGTCCGCATAGTAGCATTCGGTACTGGAGCGCATCAGCGTGCTGATCGTATACAGGCCGTCCCGTTCGACGGCAGTCGCGAGCGTACGGCCGGCCTGCGGCGTACTCCCCGTCTTTCCGCCGATGCAGCCTTCTTCGATCTCTGTCCCGCCGATCATCTGGTGGCCCATCGGGAAGATCCGCTCTCCGCACATATTTGTAGCGGGGATCGTATAAACGGTCGTCGCGTTCAGCTCACGGTAGCGCGGGTTTTTCATCGCTTCCCGGAGGATCAGCGCAAGATCGTAGGCGGTCGTATAATGGTCGTCGCTGTGGAAACCGTGCGCGTTGACAAAATGAGAGTCCCGGCAGCCGATCTCCGCGGCGCGCGCGTTCATCATTGCCGCGAAATTCTCCTCGCTGCCGCCGACGACTTCGCCGAGCATGGCGGCACATTCGTTCGCGGATTTTAAGAGCATACCGTAAAGCACGTCCCGGACCGTCATCGTCTCGCCTTCCATCGCCTTTGGGTTCAGCGTGGAGCTGGAGGGGTCGACAGAGACCGCGCTCTTCGTAAAAGTGACCGACTGGTTGAGATCTTCAACGTTTTCCAGCGTAAGAAGCGCCGTCAGGATCTTCGTAGTGCTGGCCGGATACATCCGTTTCAGCATATCTTTCTGAAGAAGTACGGCCCCGCTCTCGCCTTCCAGTACACAATACGTTTCCGCGAAGATGTCCGGTCCGTAATTCGGAAGCTCGGAGATATCCGGATCCGGGGACAGGTTGAGCCCGCTGAAATTCAGGATGAGGGAAAGCAGTACCGCCGTAAACTTCAGTAAAAGAAGTTTCATGTAATAGTTACCTCGTTAACGAAGGATCAGTACACACAGGACGAGCACGACAATGCCAAGCGCGATCCTGTAGATACCGAACGCATTGAAATTATGGCGTTTCACATAACGGAGCAGGAAACGGATGACAAAGAGGGACACCAGGTAGGCAACGACCATCGCCACGAGGAGCGCCGCCCACTGTACGCCGGAGAATAAAAGCTTCCGAACCACAAAATACTTGAAAAGCTTTAAAACGCTGGCGCCGAACATGACCGGGATCGCCAGGTAGAACGTAAATTCCGTTGCGAGATAGCGGCTTAAGCCCAGCAGCAGTGCGCCGAGGATCGTCACGCCTGAACGCGAAGTCCCGGGGATCAGGGACAGGCACTGGAACAGGCCGATAAAGAGCGCGGTCCGGTAGGAAAGCTGTGAAAACCGGACGATCTTTGCGTCTTTCTCCCGGAAGATACGTTCGACGACGAGGAAAGCGACGCCGTAAAGGATCAGCATCGCAGCGACGACGACACCGTTATACAGATGCGCGTCCATCCAGTCATCCAGGAAAAGCCCCAGGACCACCGCGGGAAGTACCGCGGTCAGGACCTTCAGCCAGAGCTTCCAGGTATTCTTTTTCTGGCTCTCCGTCTTGTAGTTGGATAGCGGGTTCAGTTTGTGGAAAAACAGCGTCACGACCGCAAGGATCGCGCCGAGCTGGATCACCACGTTAAAGACTTCGGTAAATTCCGCCGTGAAGACGGCTTCGTTCCCCGGCCAGATCGTGTCGAGCAGGATCAGGTGCCCGGTACTGGAGATGGGCAGCCATTCCGTCACGCCTTCCACGATCCCCAGGATCAGTACGCGCAGCCAGTCT
>CADBQM010000205.1 GCA_902796795.1 uncultured Eubacteriales bacterium | reverse complement strand
GGCGTAGCCCTCGCTCTGGTTCCAGCGCTGGCTGTAGCCGCCGCCCGCAACGGCGATGAGGTTGCCCTTCACCCGGCGCTGATCCTTCAGCATATAGGGGATGAGGAAGGGCTTGAAAGAGGGGTAGTCAAAGGTGTAGAAGAAGTCGGCGTTCGCCACGTCCTTCGACTGGGGCATGTTATTCTCCGGCCAGAGGTACCAGCAGGTTTCCTCCGGATCGCAGAGCTGCACCAGGTCCTTCGCGGCGGCCTCGGCCTTTTCAAGCACGGCGATGCTCTCCTCCAGCGCGCAGCACTGGCCCTCGGTCTCAAAGACCAGCTGGATGGCATGGCGGAAGAAGGGGATGAAGCTGTCCCAATCGAAAGCGGTGGGGCGGGCCATCAGATACTTGACACGCTCGGCCCGCTTCATGTAGTCGGCGACCTTTGCTTTGTCGGTCTCGGTCCAGGGGGCCCATCCGGCGTAGTAGACGGCGTCGCTGTTTACATCCGGCTCCACCTTGTTGATGCACTCGGGCTCGGTATACCAGCCGGTCATGTTGAAGCCGTTGCGGGTGAAGTAGGGCACCCGCTTCTGCTGCATGGCCCGGAAGATGCCGTAGCCCTCGCCGGTCATACCGTTGGGGTTGTAGCCTTCGTAGTTCAGTTGATAGTTTGGCATAATGGTTCCTCCTTTAGAAGTTTATCCTTGGTTTTGCTCAGAGCGCCATGCCCGGGCGGTGGCCCATGGCGTAGTGCCGGTCGATGATGCCGAAGTTGACCATCATAAAGTCGTCCGCAAGCTCAATCCAGCGGTCCAGGTTTTTCAGGTATTCATTTAACATTTGCGTCTTCTCTCCATCAGCCAGCAGTCTTCTTTTTTCCCTTCAAACAGTTCATGTGCCGGCAGTGACCGGACGATCCGGAATCCGGCTTTTTCATAAGCCCGGATCGCCCGGCGGTTGTTCTGATGCGGATCCAGCAGGATGCAGTCCGCACCTTTACAGCTTTCCAGATATGCAGCCATCAGCCGCAGGAAAGCGGTGCCGATCCCCTGGTTCCAGCATGCCGGTACACCGATAAACTGATCCATGGCAAATACGGTCTCTCCATGATCCGGATAATCGTATTCTTCGAACATTTCCCCGCTGAGCTGATATGCCTGTGCGTATCCGATCGGTTCCCCACGGTATTCGATGATCATCCTGAAACCGTCTGGGATCTTTTCAAGATAATCTTCGGCGAGTGTTTCCGGTGTATACCGGACGTCACGTCCTTCGTAGAACCCCAGCACCCGGTCGTCTGTCAGCCATTTGAGCATCTTAGGAAGATCGCTTTGCATGAAATACCGGATCCGCAGTTCATCGCTTTCGATCAGCAGCGCATCTTCGGCGGTACCGGTGAACGGGCATTCATACGTCCGGATCATATCCAGTCCGATGGCCCTGATCTGCCTGACCTCAGGGATCCCGTAAAAGTTCTGCGCCAGGGCTTTCACATAGCCGAAACCGTATTCCCCGGGGACGACAGTCCCGCCGGCAGTCGTAATGTAGGTCAGCAGCCTTGCCCGGCACAGGCCCTCAGGGATCCCTTCCGGCGTATAGCGGAAAGTGATGCCGATGACGTTGATCTGCTCAAAATACTGCTTCAGCACGGCGGGAAAAGACAGATCCCAGTACGGCGCGGCAATCACGATCTCGTCCGCCGACGCGAACTGCCGCGCGAGATCAAACAGCGGATCGTCGTAATGACCGGCAAGGATCAGACCGTCCCGCTTTGCGAGAAATGCTTCATTAGCGGACGGAAAAACAAGTTCATTCAGGCACAGCTCCGTCACCGGCCGGTCCTTTTCGGAAAGAAAGGCTTCCGCCAGTTTCCTGGTCCTGGATTCTTTTCGCACGCAGGCGTTCACCAATAAGATCATAGAAAGGCTCCTTTTCCTCCATTATGCCGCATCCTGCGGCATTTGTCATTATGTGACTTCAGAACCTGCGTCTGGTCATTTTTTGGAAAAAACGCATCACGTTCTTTCGTTGTGCGGGGAGGCCGGTCCCGTTACAATATGGTTCATCATCAATCATTAGAAAGGAGCACCTGCAGAAATGAATTTCCCGATCGTAAAAACGACGCATGGAAAAGTGGCCGGTGAGTGGCGGAAGGACGTTGCGGTCTTCCGCGGCATTCCCTACGGCGGCCGGGTCGACCGTGAAAGAAGATGGCTGCCCGCGGAACCGGCAGAGGACTGGGCGGGCGTCCGGGACTGCACGAAGAACGGGCCGATCGCGGTCCAGTTCGGGTCTTCGATCTCCGGCTCCGGGGATTTCGGCGTCTATTTTTCCGGCCGTCAGCCGGAGCTCTTCGGCTGCGAGAACGAAGTGCAGAATGAAAACTGTCTTGTGCTGGACGTGCTTTCGCCCGGCCTCGATGATAAAAAGCGTCCCGTCCTCGTCTATATCCATGGCGGCGGTTTTGCCACCGGTTCCGGCACACTGGTGCTCGGCGCGGATCCCTGGTGCAGGGAGGAGGACCTGGTCGTCGTCGGCGTCAACCACCGGCTGAACGTCTTCGGCTACCTGCATCTCGGGGCATTTGACGAAAAGTATAAAGAATCCGGGATGGCCGGCATGCTGGACCTGGTGCTGGCGCTTGAGTGGGTGCGCGACAATATCGCGGCCTTCGGCGGCGACCCCGGGAAAGTCACGATCATGGGCGAATCCGGCGGCGGCGCGAAGGTCAACACCCTGATCGCCATGGAAAAGGCGAAAGGCCTCTTCCGCGCGGCGATCGTAGAATCCGGTTCCGGCGCGCCTGGCAGGACCTCCAAAGAAGAAGCGACAGAAAACGCGAAGGCACTGCTGAAAGCACTGGACATCCCCGAAAACGAATATGAAAAGCTGCTGGAGCTGCCGGCGCGGGCAATCCTGGAAGCTTCGGCGAAGTGCGGCGCGCCGATGGGCTTCGGCCCCTGCGCGGATGAGATCAATATCCCGTATAATGCGGAAGGCCGCTATATCGAAGCCGATCCCGCACTTCCGCTGCTCGTCGGATCCTCCGAAGAGGAGATGGGCGCGTTCATCGACCCGAAGGACCGTTACAGCTGGGAGGAGCTGAGGAAGGACCTCCTGGAAGCACCCGGCAGATGGCAGACGGAAGGCCTTACGGAAGAAAACGTGGACGCGGTCATTGCCGCTTTCCGCGCCGCGGACAAAGAAAACATCGACCCGCAGCAGATGAAGATCCGCATCCAGTCCATGGGCGGCATGCTCGGTGCCGGCGCCTACCTGCAGGCGCTTGCTAAGGCGGAAAAGGCCCAGGCGCCGGTCTACAGCTACCTGATCGCTTTCGACGCGCCGCATCCGCGTTATCCGGAGCACCGGATGGCCTGGCATACGGCCGACCTTCCGCTGCAGATGCGGATCGTCCCGTATATCGAGTGCGAGCAGGTCTCGAAGGAGATGGCGCACGCCTGGGGCGCATTCATCCGGACCGGCAGCCCGGATACCGCGGAACTTCCCTGGAAGGCGTTCACGGCGGAAGCGCAGGATGTGATGGTCTTTGACCGCGTGACGCGTATGGAGAAGGACCCGACCCGGGTCTACCGTGAAGCCTTCAGTAAAAACATCTGAGCGGGGCGGATCTGCCCGCCGTCATAGAGAAGGAGGAAAACATGTCATTCCATCAGACGAAACGTTTTATCTGCACCGAAGATTACCCGATCGTAGAGACGCCCAAGGGAAAGATCCACGGCTACGTCGACAACGATATCTTCTGTTTCCACGGCATCGATTACGGCCGCGCGAAACGTTTCCACGCTCCGGAGTCTGTGCCTGCCTGGGAAGGCGTCAAGCGCGCCCATGACTACGGCTGCGGCTGCCCGGAGATGACTTATTCCAGAGAAGGGAAGAAGGATCCCCTGGAGCTCATCATCCCCCAGCGCGTCTGGAACATGTCCGAGGACGTCCTGAACCTGAATATCTGGACCCGGTCCATCACGCCCGGCGTGAAAAAGCCGGTCATGGTCTGGTTCCACGGCGGCGGCTTTGCGGCCGGCTCGGCGACGCATCTCTATTCCTACGAAGGCTATGCGATGGC
>CADBQM010000204.1 GCA_902796795.1 uncultured Eubacteriales bacterium | reverse complement strand
TGCCGGGCGGTGATCTCCATGGAGCACACGGCGGACCTGGGAGATACTTCCTCAATGACGATGCCGTTTTCCATGGCAAAGCGGTCCTTTTCAAAATAGGCCCGCGCTTCCTCCAGCGACTGCAGTCCGTCCACGGCGGTTCCTCCTCGGGGAGCGGGAGTGCTCCCGGTTTTTTTCGTATTCTACCCGCAGGAAAGGAAAATAGCAAGGCGGGAAGCCGGAATTTGTCCGGACCGTCCGTCCGCGCCGGAAAAGCCCGCCTTTGCCTGTTGACGCGGACGGACAGATCGGTTATGTTTACTGCGACTGCACAAGGAGGGCGCGCTGATGAATCAACAGGTTCGGATCGAGGTGGACGCATCCCGCCGGGACGGGATCCTGGCGCATCACTGGAACTATATCGGCTATGACGAATGCAACTATACGCATTCCCCCGGCGGAATGGCCCTGATCGGGAAGATCGGAAAGCTGGAAAAGCCGTATTATATCCGGACGCATCATATGCTGTGCTCGGGAAACCGGCGCGGATCCTGTAAATGGGGTTCCACCAACATCTATACGGAGGACGCGGACGGCCGTCCCGTTTTCGATGAGGAGACGGTGGACCGGATGATCGATATCTGGCTGGAGAACAACTGCATACCCTTTTTTGAACTGGGCTTCATGCCGAAGGATCTGGCGGATCCCCGGGAAGCGGAAAACGGCGTTTCCTATACCGCCGGATACGGCTCGGTCGGCGAGTACCAGCTGCGCGGGTGGTGCCAGCCGCCGAAGGATTACGGGAAATGGTATCAGCTGGTCTTTCATCTCGCGACGCATCTGCTGAACCGCTACGGCCGCGCGGAAGTGGAGAGATGGTATTTCGAAATGTGGAACGAACCGGACATTTTCTACTGGCACGGTACGCCGGAAGAGTTCTGCAAACTGTTCGACTATACGGAGGCGGCTCTGCACCGGGTGATTCCGACCGCGCGTTTCGGCGGCCCGGCGACCACCGGCAATGAAGATCCGGACAGGGACGGAAGCCTTTTCCTGCGGACGTTCCTTAAGCATACGCGGGACGGCGTCAATTATTATTCCGGACAGAAGGGAACGCGGCTGGATTTTGTGTCCTTCCATACCAAAGGGGGGAACTACCGTTTCGACGCGCTGGCGGAGAAGCAGCTTCCTTCCGTCCGCACCTTTCTCTCCAACGTACGGACGCAGGCCGGCGTCCTCCGGGAGTTCGGTTACGACGGACTGGAATGCGTGCTGTCGGAGGCGGATCCGGACGGCTGGGCCGCCGGCGGCCGGTTTGACAATTTCAATCTGAATTTCAGGAATACGGAGTATTACGCGTCGTGGGTGATGTGCGCCTACAGGAACCTTTTTGCGCTTGCGGAGGAGCTGCGGATGGATATCCGGCCGCTGGCCTGGGCGTTTATGTTTGAAGGGGAACGCTGTTTCGAGGGGACGCGCGCCTTTTCCACCCAGGGGATCGACAAGGCGGTGTTCCATCTGTTCCGGATGCTTGCCCGGCTCGGAACACAGCGGGTGGCCTTGCGGAGCGGCCATGCGGCCGATCCGCTGAAGGTGCCGGACGGGACGGATATCAGCGGCTGGGCGACCTGCGACGGTCCGGACGCCCTGCAGGTAATGATCGGCTGTCATCACGACGACTGGGACCGGCAGGAAACGTTCGATATCACCCTGGCGCTGGAATCCCTGCCCATGCAAGGACCGGTCCGCGTCGCGCATTACCGGATCGACAGGGATCATTCCAACCCGTATGCCGAATGGGAACGGCAGGGCAGGCCGGACTGGCCGGACGAAGCGCAGCGCTCGGCGATCCTTGCCAGATCCGGCCTGGAACTGCTTTGCCTGCCGGAGACCGAGGAGGTTTGCGGCGGGAGGATGGAGCTTCGCTTTCCGCTTCCCGTCCATGCCGTATCCCTGCTCGAGATCCGGAGTTTATCCGCCGGGGAACCGCCGGAGGGAGGCGCTTTGACGTGACCGATATTCTGATCCGGGCGGGTTGCTTTATCGCCATTATTATCGGCGGTATGGTCCTGCGCAGGACGGGCTTTTTCAGGAGAGAGGATTTTGACCTGCTGAGCCGGATTGTGATCCGGATCACCCTGCCTGCCGCCATCATTACCAATTTCGCGGGGCGGGAGCTGGATTTTTCCCTGCTGATGCTGATCGGGATCGGTTTCCTGTGCGGGATTGTCCACATGCTGACCGGGTACCTGCTGAACCGCCGGCGGGGCAGGGAGGAACAGGCGTTTGCGGTTCTGAATATCTCCGGGGTGAATATCGGAAACTTCGTGCTTCCTTTTGCCCAGGGATTCCTCGGACCGGCCGGGGTGATGGCCGTGAGCCTTTTTGACGTGGGGAACGCCGTGACCTGTCTCGGCGGGTCCTACAGCGTGGCCGGGCTGATCCTGGAAAAGCAGAAGCGTTTCTCGCTGCGGCCTGTCCTTCGCGCGCTTGGGAAATCCGTGCCGCTGATTACCTACGTCATCGTGACGGTCCTGTCTGTTCTGCGGATCCGGCTTCCCGGTCCGATCGTGAGCCTGGCCGGAATTGTCGGGAACGCCAACGCTTTCCTGGCAATGCTGATGCTGGGGGTGGGCGTTCAGCTGGACGCCCGCCGCCTCCCGGAAGTGTTCCGGCTCCTGATTCCCCGGTGCCTGGTCAGTATCGCGATGGCCGCCGCGTGCTATTTCCTGCTGCCTGTCCAGCCCGTCTACCGCCCGGCGCTGATTATTCCGTTCCTGGGGCCGGTGGCCACAGCCGCTCCGGCGTTTACCGCGCAGCTGAAAGGGGACTATGAGCTTGCCAGCGCGGTCAACTCCTTTTCGATCCTGATCAGCATCGTGCTCATTATCGCCGCGCTGCTTCTGACCCGTTGAAAAAGCCGCGCCCAAGGCGCGGCGGAGGAGAAATTCAGGGAAGGGGATTACAGGCAGGCGATCAGGGCGTCCACGTCTTCGTCGCGGGTGGCCCAGCTGGTGGCGAGCCGCATGACGGTGCGGCCGTCGGCGTGCTTTTCCCAGAAGCTCATTTCGACCCGTTC
>CADBQM010000203.1 GCA_902796795.1 uncultured Eubacteriales bacterium | reverse complement strand
TTTGTCGATCGATGCAGAAATCATCTTTATCCCTCAATTTCTCCGGCCGGAAGGCCGGTCTTCTTTCAGGCGCGCGGCAGGAAAACCACGCGCCTGCCGTTGTTATCCTCAGATCACGTGTGTGCCTTCGCCAATCGAAACGACGTAGAAGTCCGCCGCATAGCCGATCTTCTTCAGATACGCTTCACCGACTTCCTTGATGAAGCGGTCGACCGCCTCGTCCTTTACGATCGATACGGTGCAGCCGCCGAAGCCCGCGCCGGTCATACGGGAGCCGACACAGCCGTCGATCTTCCAGGCTTCTTCCGCCAGGGTATCGAGCTCGATGCCGGTCACTTCGTAATCGTCACGAAGGGAAACGTGGGAATCGTTCATCAGCTTGCCGAACGCCTCGACCTCGCCCTCTTTCAGCAGGCGGACCGCTTCCACCGTACGCTGGTTCTCATAGACGGCGTGGCGGGCACGTTTCTGACGGATCTCAGACTTGATCGCGTCCTTGTACTGCTCGAATGCTTCGTTCGTCAGTTCGCCGAGGCTCTTGATATCGACGACGGTCTGAAGCTCCGCGAGCGCTTCTTCGCACTCCGCGCGGCGCTCGTTGTACTTCGATTCGCCGAGGCGGCGTTTCTTGTTGGAGCTTGCGATGACGATCTTCATGCCGTCGAGCGCGAGCGGCGCGTATTCATACTCGAGGGTCGCAGTGTCCAGGAAGATCGCGTTGTCTGCTTTGCCCATCGCGACGGCGAACTGGTCCATGATGCCGCAGTTGACGCCGTTGTAGTTGTTTTCGGAATACTGGCCGATCAGCGCGATCTCACGGTTCGGCACGTCAAAGCCGTACATCTCGTTCAGGACCTTGCCCATGCCGACTTCGATGGAAGCGGAAGAAGAAAGGCCGGAACCGTTCGGGATGTTGCCCCAGAGATAAACGTCCATGCCTTCGTTCACGATCATGTCGCGCTTCGCATAGGACCAGACCATGCCCATCAGATAGTTGGTGAAGCCCTTTTCCTCATCATATTCGAGCGCGTCCAGCGTCCGTTCGACGATGCCCTGCTTCTCGAAGTTGCCGGAAAAGAAGCGGAATACGCGGTCGTCGCGCTTACGGGCGGCAAAATACGTCCCGATCGTCAGTGCGCAGGGGAATACATGTCCGCCGTTGTAATCGGTATGCTCACCGATCATGTTGACGCGGCCCGGAGAAAATACGGTCACGATATCTCCGCCTTCACCGAATACAGCACCGAATGCCTGCAGCAGTTCCTCTTTGTTCATTTTGTTTCTCCCTTGTTTTTTTATTTCAGGTAAAAGGGCTTTTCAGCCCGGTTCGTTCAGTTTAACTGGCTTTCGTAGATCTCACGGTAGATCTCGCAGCTTTCCATGAGCTCCGCGTGCGTGCCCTTTGCGGCGAGCCTGCCGTCGTCAAGCACCAGGATCTGGTCGGCGCCCATGATCGAGGCCGTCCGCTGGGAGACGATGAAGACCGTCATCTCCCCTTCCATCTCCCGGATCGCCCGACGGAGCGCGGCGTCCGTCGCAAAGTCGAGCGCCGACGCGGAATCGTCCAGGATCAGGATCTCCGGATGCCGGACGAGCGCCCGCGCGATGCCGAGCCGCTGCCTCTGTCCGCCGGAGAAGTTCCTTCCCTCCTGCTCGACGTGAGCGTCCAGTCCGCCCTTTTCTTCAATAAAATCGAGCGCCTGTGCTTTCTTCAGCGCTTCCGTGAGCGCTGCGTCGTCTGCGTCCGGATCACCGAAGAGCAGGTTCTCCCGCACCGTTCCGGAGAACAGCGACGCCTTCTGCAGCACGATGCCGATCTTCTTACGGAGCACACGGACGTCGTAGTCCCGCGCTTCTTTTCCGTCGACCAGGACCCTGCCCGCGCTCGCGGGATAGAAGCCGGGGATCAGGTGCATCAGCGTCGATTTGCCTGCGCCGGTGCCGCCGATCACGCCGACCGTCTCGCCTTTTTTCACGCGGAAGCTGATGTCCGTCAGCGCGTCCTCGGGACTGCCGCCGTACTGCATCGAAACGTGGTCGAACTCCACGGCGTAAGGAGAAGCCGAATCCTCCGCGGCCTCGCTCTCTGCTGCTGCTTCTTCGTCAAGCAGCACGGCCTGTTCTTTTTCCGTACCTTCCCGGAGGATCGCGTCGACGCGGTTGCCGCAGGCTACGGCACGGGTCATCTGGATGATCAGATTGGCCAGCTTGACGAGCTCCACCAGGATCTGGTTCATGTAATTGACGAGCGCTACGACGGCGCCCTGTGTCAGGATGCCGATCTCCACGCGGATCGCGCCGGTGTAGATCAGGATCAGCACCGCGACGTTGATCATCACGAAGGTGAGCGGGTTCATGACCGCGGAGAGCCGTCCGACGAAGCGCTGCATCTTTTCCAGCTCCAGGTTGGAGAGCCCGAAGACCCGCTCCTCTTCTTCCTCCGCGCCGAAAGCCCGGATCACGCGGACGCCGGTCAGGTTCTCCCGGGTACGCCCGGTCACGCGGTCCAGCCTGTCCTGGACTTTTTTATACATCGGCCGAGTCAAGAGCATGATGCCGAAGACCACGATCGAGAGCAGCGGGATGATGACCGCAAAGATCAGCGCGCTCTTTACGTCGATCGTAAACGCCATGATCATCGCGCCGAAGACCACGAACGGTGAACGCATGAACAGCCGGAGCGTCAGGTTCACGCCGTTCTGGATCTGGTTGACGTCGCTGGTCATACGCGTGATCAGCGTCGACGGCCCCAGACGGTCGATCTCCGTAAAGCTCAGCGTCTGGATGTGCTTAAAGATATTGTGCCGGAGGCGCGTCGCAAAGCCCGTCGCCGCTTTGGCGGAAAACCACTGGGCCGTGATGGCGCAGACGAGGCCGATCAGCGCGAGCAGCACAAGGACCAGGCTCATCCGGATGATGTAACCCGTGTCCGCGCCGGGGATGCCCTTATCGATGATGTCGCGCATCACGAGCGGCACGAAAAGCTCAAACGTCGCTTCGAGCATTTTGAAAAGCGGTGCGAGGATCGTTTCTTTCAGGTATCCCCGCATTTCTTTCAGCAGATGCTTCATGACCGCCCTCTCAGCTGAAAAGTTCCTTTACAAAACGCTCCATATAGGCCTCGTCCTTCGCGCCTGCGGTCTCGTAGGCCGAGTGCATCGCGAGCTGGGCCAGCCCGATGTCCGCCGTCATGGCCGGCACCTGGGTGAGGGAGATATTGCCGAGCGTCCCGCCGCCCAGCATGTCGGAGCGGTTGAAGAAGATCTGGTATGGGACCTCTGCTTTCCGGCAGATCTCCTTGAAGACCGCCGCGGAGACGCCGTCCGTCGTATAGCGCTGGTTCGCGCTGTATTTTAAGAGGATGCCGCCGTTCAGTACCGGCCGGTTCGAGGGGTCCGTTTTTTCCGGATGGTTCGGATGCAGCGCGTGGCCGTTGTCCGCGGAGATCATATACGAAGCCGCGATCCTGGAAAAATAGGCGCTCTTCGTATCGCCGAGGCCTTCGCTGATCCTGGTCAGCGTATCCGAAAGGAAGGTGGAGGCTGCGCCCTGGCGGCTCATGCTGCCCACTTCCTCATTGTCGAAAATGGCAAGGACGGAGATGTTCTTTGCCTTCTCCGCCTGAAGAAAGCCCATGAGGCCGGCAAACGCGCACTCCAGGTCGTCGATCCGCGGCGCGGAGATGAATTCATTGTCGGCGCCCCAGACGGTGCCGCGTCCGCGCGGATACAGGAAGAGATCGTGACCGATGATCTGGTCCTCTTCCACCCCGGCTTCCGCCGCGATGAGTTTCATGAAACGATCCTTCGCTTCGATCCCGCCGAACAGCGGAAGGAGGTCCGTCTGCGGATTCATCTTGAAGCCTTCGTTGGCTTCCCGGTTCATGTGGATGGCCACGTTCGGGATCAGCAGGAGATCCCGGTCGATATTGACGAGACGCGTCGCGAATCCGTTTTCCCGGCGGACGATCACGCGGCCCGCTACGGAGAGCGGACGGTCCAGCCAGGTCGAATAGATCATGCCGCCGTAGCGTTCCACGTTCAGGCGGACGTATTTCCCTTCCGTCACGAGCTCCGGGTTCTCCTTCAGCTTAAAGCTCGGGGAATCCGCGTGCGCTGCGAAGATCCGGAAGGCATGCGCGCCTTCGGGGACCGTGAACGCGATGAGCGCGGAGGCGTTCCGGATCGTATAATAGGTCTTTCCGGGCTCGACCTTCCATTCCTGGCTCTCGGGGAGATAAGCGGCGCCGGCGGCTTTTAAGAGATCCGCGGCATTTTTAACGGCATGAAAAGCCGTCGGGGACTGTTCGATAAAATCCAGCAGCTGCATCTTGTATCCTTTCAGAAAAGCGGCAAAAATGCCTGATAAGGGACATACAAATTCATCATGTATTCTACTAAAGCAGACAGAATTATTCAAGCGATTTCCTTGATTTTTGAGGATGCCCTGTATATAATAAACCAATTATATGACATCGCGCTTACGAAGCGCTTTTTTAACCGCAGGAATCGAGGAAGAAACGATGCTGATACTGCCGAAAGATTATGATCCCCGCCTCACGGTCCGCGAGACCCAGGAAGCCATCAAATACATCCGGGACACCTTCCAGAAAGAATTCGGAAATGAAATGAACCTGGAGCGGATCTCCGCGCCCCTTTTTGTGACAAAGTCCAGCGGCCTCAACGATAATTTAAGCGGCGTGGAACGGCCGGTCGCATTTGACGTGCCCTCCTTCGGCGAAGAGCCGGTGGAGGTCGTGCAGTCCCTCGCGAAGTGGAAGCGCCTCGCGCTCCGTGAATACGGTTTTCAGCCCGGTGAAGGCCTCTATACCAACATGAACGCCATCCGCCGCGACGAGGAGACCGATAACCTCCACTCCGTCTATGTGGACCAGTGGGACTGGGAAAAGGTAATCACGAGGGAAGACCGGAACATGGAGGTCTTAAAGGACACCGTCCGTTCGATCTTCAAGGTTCTCAAACATATGGAGCACGAAGTCTGGTACAAATATCCGCAGGCGGTGAAAAAGCTGCCGGACGAGATCGTCTTCGTGGATTCGGAGGAACTGCTCCGGCGTTACCCGGACCTTTCTCCGAAGGAACGCGAGAACCGCATCACCCAGGAATACGGCTGTGTCTTCCTGACCCGGATCGGCGAAAAGCTCTCGAACGGCGCACCGCACGACCTGCGTGCGCCGGACTACGACGACTGGCAGCTGAACGGCGACATCCTCTTCTGGTACGAGACCCTGAACTGTACGCTCGAGATCTCCAGCATGGGCATCCGCGTAGATGAAACGTCTCTTCAGGAGCAGCTGAAAAAAGCCGGCTGTGAAGACCGGCTGAAGCTTCCGTATCACCAGATGCTGCTCGCCGGGGAACTGCCGCTCTCGATCGGCGGCGGCATCGGTCAGTCCAGGCTCTGCATGCTGCTCCTCGACCGCGCGCACATCGGCGAAGTCCAGGCGGGACTGTGGTCAGAAGAAGTGCGCAGGACCTGCAGGGAACACAAGATCATCCTGCTGTAAACGGCAGCAGAACGACATACAAAAAAACGGGCGGAGGATCATCACCTCCGCCCGTTTTTTCATGTGACACTGTTTCCGTCTGATCTCTTTACAGGCGTCGCGCGATCCCGCGCATCCTTTCAAAGAACTCCTCATACGCCTGTCCGTCCCTCGGTTCCCGGCAGTTCAGCAGCACGAGCACCCGGTCTGCATCCACAAAGCGTTCAAACCATGTATTAAGCCCGGGCATACCGCCCGAATGCATTACGATCAGGCCGAGTCCGGGATCATTTCTGATCCCCCAGCCGAAACCGTAACCGTCGTTTTTCTCATTAGCTCCCGCATTGCTGCCGTCATTCAGCTTCCCGGGCGTATACATCTGCTGCTGCTCTTCCCGGGTCAGCAGCTTTTCTTCCCGCAGCGCCCGGTCCCAGCGGAAAAGGTCGAAAATATCGGAATAGACGTAATCGTCGCCGTTCAGGCCGTCAAACGCGGCCACATCCCTGTCGTCCGAGTCCGCGACGGGAACATAAGCGCCGTCTTTCAGGACCATATTCCGGACATAATTATCATGCGGGATCCCCTCGGTCTGAATATGGCAGACACCGGTCCTGTACATGCCGGCCGGCTCAAAAATGTTCTCCCTGAGATACGATTCAAACGGGACGCCGGACACCTTTGCCACGATCTCCGCCAGCAGGTTGTAGCCTCCGTTGGTGTATTCGTACTTCTCCCCGGGCGCAAAACGCGGCTTTTCTCCGCTCTCCATGAGGAAGCGTATCACGACGTCGCTGCCGGCGACCTTCTTTTCTTCCCGGTAGCGCTTCATGATCCAGTTGTCATCGTCATAGGTTTCCGGAATGCCGCCGGTATGCGTCAGAAGATGACGGATCGTGACACCCGGGTACGGAAGTCCGGGATAATACTTCGTGACCTCGTCTTCGAGGCTCAGTTTCCCCGCGCGGACGAGCTGCATGACCGCCGCAGCCGTAAACTGCTTGGTGATGGAAGCCAGTTCAAAGGTACTGTCCTCCCGCATCGGCAGCCGGTCTTGTGCATCGCGAAAGCCGACCGCGCCCTTCGACACGATCTCACCATTCTCCGCATAAAGCCAGGTCCCGTTGAAAAGTCCTTCTTCAAAGGCCTCCCGTACCAGCGCCTCAGGACTTGCCAGGTATGCGGTCAATGCCTCGAGTCCGCCTTTCGGAATGCAGAACAGGTCCGGGCGCAGATCAAGCTGCTCGCAGACTTCCTGAAGATCGAACCACCGGACTTCGGATACTTCGCTTTCCTGCAGTACCAGTCCTGCTGTATCCACCGGTCTGTCATAGACATAAACTTCCGAGATCTCATTGTCACGGAACAGCTTCCCGTGGAACACTTTCTCATATTTGATGCGGAAACGTCCGGCGTAATGAAGCTCAGATTCTTCCGCAGTGATGCCAAGTTCCTCCTGAAGTTCGCGCACCGCAGAAGCCGGCGGCTCACAGCCGGCCGGGATATGGCCGGCGGAGGAAGTATCATACAGCCCCGGGAAGGAATCCTTGATCTCGGAACGCTTCTGCAAAAGGACCTGGTACCGTCCGTTTTCCTTACGGATCACCCAGACGTGCGCCGTCCGGTGCAGGATCCCTTCCCGATGCGCCTGCTCCCGGGATACGGTCTTCCCGGTCGGGATACCGTTTTCGTCACAGATATCAAACCACTCCATACGTCAACCTCAAAGTTTCAGCCCTGCACGCGGCAGGCATCAGCGCAAGTACGGGGATGACCACCGCATACCGTTTCTTCATGACATGCCCCTTTTCAGAACCACTTCTTTTTCTTGGCGATCAGGTAGGCGATCACCACGATCACAATGGACAGCAGGATCACGTAGACGTAGCCGTACTTCCAGGTAAATTCCGGCATGGAGATGAAATTCATCCCGTACCAGCCGACGATGATCGTCAGCGGGAAAAAGATGGTGCCGATCACGGTCAGGTAGTTCATGTTGCGGTTCATCTTCATGTCCAGCATCGAGCGGCAGGCGTCCTGTACGTGGACGACCTCGTCCGCGATGGAATCAACGTCCTCGCGCAGCCGCGTGATCCGCTTCTCCAGGTTCATCAGATAGAGCAGCGTCTCGCCTTCAAAGATGTCATTTTCGTCGGCGTCCAGGGCTTCCAGGATATCCAGGTACTGCTCATAGAGGTTGTGCATCTGCTGCAGGCGCTTTTTCAGCCGCAGCAGGTCCTGGTTGAAATCCTTGCCGGGCTTCTCCGAGATCACGTCCTCTTCCAGTGCGGAGACTTCCTCCCCGAGATCTTCGATGTATTTCACGTCGCGGGCCATCAGTTCGTCAAAGAAAGCATAGACCAGCCGCTCCAGCGTCATCGTACCGGGATTGAAGCGGTGCACCGCGCGTTCGAATTTCTGGATCGTCGAGCGGTCGATATCGACCACGTCCACCAGGATCATCCCGTTCTTCCGGAGATAGAGCGCCATGCAGTCGTCGGCTTCCGGATTCTCCGGGTCCGCGACCCTAAGCTCCGTAAAGGTATGGTCTCCGTAGATCTCCACCGCGGAGCGGAACTGCGCGCCGGCGGTCTGGCAGGCCAGGGCCGTCGATTCCTGGAATCCGGCTTCCGCGGCAAGCTGAGGGATCTCCTCTGCCGTTACCCAGCCGGCGTACAGCCTTCCTTTTGCCGCTTCTGCATAATCGACTTCGCGGATCACGTCGTCAAAAACGTAAAACATACGTTATGCTCACTCTTCCTGCATTCGGAACTCCAGGAACACGGTCCGGGCATCCGTGTCGCAGCTCAGCCCGACGTATTGGATCAGGGTCTTACTGCTGAAAAGTTCCCTGTAGTAAACGACCTGCTTATTGAGCCCGGTCTCCTCCCCCGGTCCTGCCTTCATGAAGCCGTTCGGTACCAGCCTGTTGTTAACCAGGTCGTCCAGATAAGCCGTTCCTTCACTACCTTCAAAGGTCAGCGCGAGCGAAAGATCCATCTCGAGATCTCTGCCGTACATCGTATTCTGGAACAGCCGGATATCCCTGCAGCTGACAAAGTTTTCTTCCGGTATCTCGGCCAGCGGGATCCTTACAGCTGCAAGCTGCTTCAGCGTTTCTTCCGCAGTCACGTATTTTTCCGCCTTGAACAGCAGGACCAGGGTCTCCCCGTCCGGCTCATAATGATAGCGGAACGTTTTCAGTCCGTCCCCGGTCCGGAGCTCCATAAAGTCATTTTCATCAAACGGCGCGCCGAGACTGTATCCGAGCGCAGGCTGATCGTCGGAAAGCAGGGCGAATTCCTCGTATTCCTCCCTGTCTTCTTCCTCTGCTTCGCCGTAAGCCGGTTTATAGCCCTCTTTTTCGAGCACTTCCTGATAAGCGGAAATGTACGCATCCGCATCGTCGCGGTCCTCATAGGGGATCACGACGTAGAGCCCCAGGTCATAGTCGTACAGGTAGAGGAAGGATTCCGCCAGCAAGGCCGCCTGGTCCTCGCCGGAAAAAGTATCGAAGCGGTCGGTCTCGGGGAGCGCGGGATAGCCGTGCGCCGTGACCACTTCGTTCACCGCGGCAAAGCCTTCATAGCGCGGGAAATCGTAATAGGCCGTCGCGGTGATCTCAGCGCCGTTTTCATAGGCAAGATCCAGCGACGCATAGCAGAAGTATGCTTCTCTTAACAGCTTCCGGTAATGCGTAATGCCGTCTTCCCCGGTTACTTCCGTGAAGCCGTCTTCTTTCAGCGCCGCGGCGTAAGCTTCAAGATCTTCCGGCGCCGCCTTCGGGTCGCGCATCAGGATCATGTCATCCGAAAGGATATGGCTGACGTCCATGGTGAACGCGTAGCTCGCAAACGCGGGGAATGGAACGGCCTTTCTGCCGTAGCCGGGTAAAAATATCGCGTTCAGATTTGTCTCATCGATCTCGTCCCAGTCGGTCTTGGCCGCCGGGTACGACCGGCTTTCGTCCTCCATCCAGGCAACGGCTTCCTGAAGCGGCTCCGCATTTCCGAAACGGATCACGATATCGATGTCCGGGATCGGTGTCAGTCCCGCCCGGAAGGTCGTCTTCAGATGGGCGGTAACGGGGTCTTCTTCCTCGAATTCCAGATAGACTTCCTCCATCCGGTCGGCAGCGTTCTGGCCGAGGCCGCCGATGATCTGCATGGTCTCGCGGACCACGTTATTGAAATCCGTCCCGACGAACTTCAGCGGGTCTTCCGGATCGGCGTTCGTAAAGAGGTTCCAGATATTGCCGTCCGAAACCGCCGGATCGGCGAGATAGCTGAGCAGCCTGGTTTTCACCGCGGCGGAGCCGGCACCCGCATCGACAAGCGGGACCGCTTTGCCTTCTCCTGAAAATGTAAGCAGTTCCTCCCCGTTTTCCCCGTAATAGGCGCAGAAGGTCTCGTTTTCATTGACCGTCATGACGGCCATCTTATAATAGACAATGCCGTCGCCGAAGCCCAGGCCGTAATCTTCGCCGAATTCATAACAGACGAGGCCGTCGGAGACCACAGAGACCCTCACATGGTCCTGAAAATCCATGACGTAATTGCCGGCTGCGACTTTTTCAAGGAACCGGTCCATCGCGTCTTCGGCGATCTCCGCAGGTGTGCGTGCGTCTTCTTCCGAAGAAGGAACTTCTTCCTCCGTCTCCGTTTCGCTTTCGCTCTCGGATGAGGACAGTTCCTCGCCCAGATTCACTGACGAACTATCCGGTTCTGTTTCAGCGGAACCGCCCTTTCCGCAGGCGGCGAAGAGAACGCTGCACAGCAGTAAAAGCGCTGCCAGCACCAGGGACGTGAGCTTCTTTAAATTGAGACGTGCCATAAAACCTGCTCCTTTCAGTAAAACTTATACCGCGATCCCGGCGAACTGGCTTTCGTACAGCTTCCGGTAGCTGCCGTCACGCAGCATCAGTTCGTCGTGCGTGCCCTGCTCCACCACATGGCCGTCTTCCATGACGAGGATACAGTCGGCATTGCGGATCGTAGAAAGACGGTGTGCGACGATAAAACTTGTCCGTCCATCCATCATCTTTAAAAATGCGCGCTGGATGCGCAGCTCCGTACGGGTATCGATCGAAGAAGTCGCTTCGTCGAGGATCAGCATCGGCGGAAGCTTCAGCATCACGCGGGTGATGCACAGAAGCTGCTTCTGCCCCTGCGAAAGTCCTCCGCCGTCTTCGCCGATCATCGTGTCATAGCCGTTCGGCAGACGCCGGATAAAGCTGTGGGCATGGGAGGCCTTCGCCGCGGCGATGATCTCCTCTTCCGTCGCGTCCGGCTTCCCGGCCGCGATATTCTCCCGGATCGTCCCGCCGTCCACGTCATAAAAACGCATCAGCAGGTTGATCAGCGTTGTCTTCCCGCAGCCCGTGCGGCCGACGATCGCGATATGCTGGCCGGGAGCCGCCTTCAGGGACAGTTCCCGGATCAGCGGCTTATCTTCCGTATAGGCAAAGCTCACGCGGTCGAATTCCACTTCGCCGCGCACCGGCTCCGGTTTTTTTGCGTCCGCCGGGTCCGGGCTCTCCTGCTTCTGTTCGATGAGCGCAAAGATCCGGCCGGCGCAGACGATCGCGTTTTGCAGCTCGGTCACGACGCCGCTGATCTCGTTAAAGGGCTTGGTGTACTGGTTCGCGTAGGTCAGGAAGACCGTGAGCTGACCGACGGAAAGCCCGCCGCCGATCGCGGTGAGCGCGCCGATCACGCCGACGCCCGCGTAGACGATCGCGTTGACGAAGCGGGTCGAGGGATTGACCGAGGAAGAAAAGAAGATCGCCTTCAGCGAATTCCGTCCCAGTTCCTCGTTGATCCCATCAAAGTGTTCGATGACGTCCTTCTCTTTTCCATAGGCTTTGATCAGCTTTTCGTTCTCGATGATCTCGGTGAGATAAGCGGTCTCATCGCCCCGGCTCACCGACTGCGCGCGGAAATGCTCGTGCGAATGCTTCGCGATAAAGCGCGCGACAAAAAGCGAAAGTGGCGTGACCAGCACCACGACGAGCGCGATCTTAAAGTTCACCGTCACCATGAAGACCAGCGTCCCGAGGATCGTCAGCACACCGGTGAACAGCTGGGTAAAGCCCATTAAAAGACCGTCCGCGAACACGTCCGCATCCGCGACGACCCGGCTCACGATATCGCCGTAGGGGTGGCGGTCCAGATACGAAAGCGGCAGATGCTGGATCGTCCGGAAGGCTTTCTCCCGGACGCCGCGGATCACCGCGTACACGATGCGGTTGTTGATGATGCTCATCAGCCACTGGGCGGCCGCGGAGACCAGGATCACGATCCCCATCGTGAGGAGGATCCCTTTCAGGCCGCTGAAGTCCACCTGTCCTTTTCCGACGATCTTATCGACCGCGTCGCCGATCAGGATCGGGATATACAGGGATCCCAGGACCGT
>CADBQM010000202.1 GCA_902796795.1 uncultured Eubacteriales bacterium | reverse complement strand
TTTGCCTGGGGTGCGAACATGCTTTGCGACGACGGGAGCATCTACAACGACGCACAGAACGAGTGGAACGGGATCACCGTGTTCAATGCCATTTCCCTCTGCGACGCGCTGACGCTGCACGGTCATCTGCTGGAGCCTGCAGAACGGGTAGCCTGGGAAGAACGGCTGAAGGGATACGGAAATTGGCTGTATCACAACCTGGACGGCCATCTGCCTACCAATATCAATTACTTTGCGACCAATGCCTGCGCGATGGCGCTGCTCGGCGCGTATTTTAAGAAGCCGGAATATCAGGCGCTCGCCGTACGGCTCATGCACAGCGCTGAAGAACATCTGACGGAGAACGGCCTGCTCTTTGGTGAGGGATCGCCCAACGACGCGCGTACGCCAAAGGGATGCCGGCCGATCGACGTGGGTGGTTACAATGTGGAAGAATCCCTGCCGTCCCTGTGCCGCTGTGCCGAGATCAGCGGGGACACGGAAGCGCTGCGCATATTTACGGAAAGCTTCAGGGCTCATGTCAAATGGATGCTGCCCGACGGCGCCTGGGACAACAGCGTCGGGACCCGGAATTTCAAGTGGACTTACTGGGGCAGCCGGACTTCGGACGGCTGTCAGGAGGCGCTGTTCACACTGGGAAGCCGGGACCCTGTATTCGCAGAAGCCGCCTGGCGCAATCTGAAGCTGTACGAACGCTGTACCTCAGGCGGCCTGCTGCATGGCGGGCCGGATTATGCGCGCATGGGGGAACTTCCCTGTGTGCATCACAGCTTCTGTCATGCTAAAACGTTGGCAGCTGCGCTGGACCGGGGACTGTACAGCTTCAGGCGGCAGAGGCTGCCGGCGGACGATTCGCCTGCGCTCAAATATTATCCGGAACTCGATACCTATCGCCTTGCCCGCGGCGGCTGGCGCGTGGATATCACGGCATATGATTTCGCATATATGCCCGGCGGGCATGCCTCCGGCGGCACGGTCAGCCTGCTCTTTCATGAGGCATGCGGACCGCTGATCGCAGTAGGCGCCGTCGATTATGCACTTCATGAAGTGCATAACCAGCAGCTTTCGCTGAAAAAACGCCTGCACCGCAGTGTGTGTCCCCGCATCGAGGCAGAACTCGGTGGGATCCGTTACGGACAGCATTACGATTTTGATGCTGTACTGCAGGCGGAGCAGACTACAGATGCCGTCTGTGTACATGTGGATGCTGTGCTTTGCACGCCCTCACGGGAAAAGCTTTCGGAAAACGGTGCCTGTACGCTTGACTATAAGCTGACAGACGACGCCTTTTATATCAGCGGTAAGGCGGCACCTGCACTGGCCGGGTCTGCGGCATATATCCTGCCGATCACCGAAGCGGGACAGGTGCAGATCCTCAAGGGACGGCTCCTAGGGGAGCCCGCGCCGGTCTTCAGCCTGGATCCGGGACTTCTGTGCCGGGAATACCGGGTCTGTCCCGATCCGGAAGGCGTTTTTGCTCTGTGCATCCGGATCTGATGCGGGTATACATTTTGTTTTTCATCAGAAAACGGGGAGGATCCGGCCTCCCCGTTTTATTTGATCTTCCATGGCGTGATATCGTGTGCGGGTCGTTCACAGGCCATGCAGGATGATCCACAGAATGACGCAGAGCGCAAGCGCCGAAGCCATATAGGCGAGGGTGATCCCCAGGATCGACAGAACCTGAAGCAGCCTGTTCCGGATCCGGCGGAGACCGATGCGGCGCCAGACGTCCAGATAGTTCCTGAGGAAGAAGGCGGCAGGGAAGAAGACCACGATGGATGTGATCGTATACTGATAAGGAAGCATGCCCGGATCCGGTTCGTAGAACCGTTTCGACGGAACAGAGAGAAAGATCAGCGCTGCATAAACGATCGTGGCGAGCACCATCTTCCACACTTTAAATGAGCGGAAACCGGGCGGCAGGAAGTCCCGGAAGCTCAGGCGGGTCTCCGCCGCGGCAGCCAGGTTCGTTTTTGCCGTCAGCTTTTTCGGCAGCCGCACGTGCAGGTCATAGAGGATCTCATCCACATTCTGGTAACGGTTCGCGGGTTCCATCCGGGTACATTTCTCGATGATCTTCCACCACGGGCCGGTCGGCCGGATGTTCTGCGGAAGGTCGCCGGTCAGCATCACGTTCAACAGGATCCCGGCGGCGTAGATATCGGTCCGGATATCGGAAGAGGAGAAGTCGTACTGTTCCGGCGCCGCATAACCAACGGTCCCGATCAGTTCGGTGTCGCGTGCCTGTCCCTTCTCTACGTACTTGGCTGCGTTCAGGTCCAGCAGCTTTACATGGTCCTCCGGCGTGATTATAATATTAGCAGGCTTGATGTCCCGGTGCACGATCGGCGGCGTAAACGAATGGAGGGCTTTCAGGATCTCCAGAAGCTCCGTGAAGTAGATGAGCACCTTCGTCTCGTCCTGCAGGATCCCTTCGCCGATCAGCTTTTCCAGCGGGACGCCGTTAACGTATTCTTCAATGACGATCAGCTGGTCGCCGTCCTCGATGACCTCGGCGATCTGCGGGATCCCGGCGACGGGATGCAGCTGAAGCGCGCGGTAGACAGCGGTATTGAAGATCGTCAGATCTTTCCGGACAAAGAGCTGCCCGTTCTCGCGGTGGCGCAGCAGAAAAACACCGTGCTCTTCATCCAGCGCGGTGATCGGCTCATAAAAGGACAGTCGGAATCCGTCTTCAAATCGCATGGAAGACCTCGAAAGCAAAAAAGAAAAACAATTCAGATCTCATCTTAATCATCATAGTACATCGTTTTTTGCTGTGTCAATCAGTTTGTAACGATCAAGAAAGGCAGAAAAAGGGTCATGGAAGGAAAGACCACAGAGCAGTTAAGCGCCGTGCTGAAAAGCACGCGTCCGGAAGCCGCAGAGCGCTATTTCACCAAACAGGCAGCCAGCCTGGCGGATGAGGAAAAACCGTTTGCCGCCTATATCCGGACGCTTTTCAGGGAAAAAGGGCTGAAGCAGCAGGATATCTTCCTGAAGGCGGATATTTCGGAAAACTTCGGCTATAAGCTCATCGCGCAGGAAAAGCACACAAAGCAGCGCGACCTGATCCTGCGCATCCTCCTTGCGGCAGGCCTCAAGCTGGATGAAACGAACCGGGCGCTGAAGCTGTACGGAATGTCGCCGCTTTATCCGCGCATCAAGCGGGATGCCGTCCTGATCATGGCGATCCACGCAGGAAAGAGCAGCATCGAAGACGTGAACGCCCTGCTGCAGAAATACGATATGGATCCTCTGTATTCCGGGAAGGAAGAATAACCCGCAGAAAGACGGCCTCCATTCATAACTTCCGTTCAACTTTAACACAGGACCAGCCTCTTTATTCCCACTGAAACGGTGAGAACGAAGGGGCTGATTTCTTGTTAATATGTTTCATACAAAAAGATGTACACAAACAGCTTTTGGAATGAATCATATCGGAGGGAGAAAGAAATGCTGGTAAAACTGAACTGCCCCCAGTGCGGCGGATTGATGCAGGTCGATGACGGGAGTGAAAGCGTCAGCTGTCCTTTTTGCGGGGCAAAGATCGCAAACCTGAGAGAAACGATCGAGATCAATAACAATGTAAATGTCAGCGGGACCGTGATCCACAGACAGGACAGGACGAATGAACCGAACCTCTTTATTAGCTATGCGTCCACGGATCCGAAGGTGCAGATGGATTTCAGCGTCGAGGGGACCAGGATCGGCGCACGGTTCCTGAACGGGCTTACACAGTCCTTTCATCTTCCGGCCGGACGTCATTCTGTCATCCTGAAGATCGGGAAAAGGTACAGAAGAGAGATCGTGATCCCGCAGGACAATACGCCGGTACGGATCAGCGCAGGCTATAACGGAAGAGCATTTATCAATATTGACCAGCCGAATTATACGGCTGAAGAAGGAAAACTTGCGGCGGGATTACCGGCAAACACCGGTGCGAAACAGTCGCCGCTCGGGATCGTTGCCTTTATACTTGCCCTGACCTTCTTTGCCGCACCGGTGGCGGTAGTTCTCGCGATCATCGACCTGGTGAAGGGCGATAAGACGAAGAAGCACGGGCTGGCGATTGCCGGCCTGATCATCGGGGCCGTATGTACGCTTTCCCTGATCATAGCGATCGCTTCGCCCAAAAAGGAAGAGGAACCAACAGTACCGCCGAAACAGACGACAGAACGGGAAGCGGAAGATACCGGAAAAACGGAACAGGAAAAGACCGACGCTACAGAAAAGGAAACGGAAAAGGCGGCGACGGAAGAAGCGACGACCGAAGAACCGACCGAAGAACCGACCGAAGAACCGACCGAAGAACCGACCGAAGCGCCCACGGCAGAAGTTAAGGACGTTTATGAAGTCGGCGACGTCCTGATGGACGGCGATATGAAGATCGTCTACGCGGCCAGCGGGGAGTATCATTCCGATAATGAGTTCCTTCAGCCGGACGAAGGCAACAAATACATCTTCTTTGATTTCGCGTTCATCAATCAGGGAAAGAGCGATGACTCCATTTCTTCTTTCAGCTTCGAGGCCTATGCGGATGGATATGCCGTGGATTCCTTCTACGGTGCGGATGACGAGGATCTTTCCGCGACGCTTTCTCCGGGGCGTGCGACAAGAGGAAGAGTCTTCTATGAAGTGCCTGCCGACGCAGAAGAGATCGAAGTGGAATATACGCCGAACTACCTCTTCAGCAGCAAGAAGATCAAGTTCAGGTACGAGGAAGATAAGGATTCCGGTTTCGTGCTCGAGCCGAATACGGAGAGAACGGAAGGCGCCTATAAAGTCGGGGAAGTCTATGAATCCAAAAAGCTGAAGGTCACATATCTTTCCTGCGCGGATTATGAGAGCGACAACATGTTTGTTCAGCCCAGGGACGGCTATCACTATATTTCCCTCGAATTTGAGTTCGAAAACCTTGGTACCGGCGACGAGACTGTATCCAGCCTTTCCTTTGACTGTTACGCGGACGGGATCTCCTGCGGCGCGACGTATATCCGGGACGACGATCTTTCCGTAACGATCTCGGCCGGAAGGAAAGCAAAAGGGACGGTTACTTTTGAGGTTCCGGACCAGGCAGAGGTGATCGAGGCCGAATACAGCGACAGTCTCTGGTTTTCGGATAAGGTCGTTTTTACGGCAAAATGACCGGAGATCGGTGATCCTGCCGGCAGCGGCGGTGAGCAGCGGGAAACTTCC
>CADBQM010000201.1 GCA_902796795.1 uncultured Eubacteriales bacterium | reverse complement strand
GACACCGGCGCGAACGTGGACGTGACGCCGGAACATCTTCTGCAGTATGCACTGATGGCGAGCACCTACATCTCCTGCGTGTACGGCATGAAGAACCCGCGGGTCGCACTTTTAAACATCGGCACGGAAGCTGAAAAGGGCGACGAGCTCCGCAAGGAGGCCTATCCGCTGCTCGCCGCGGCAAAGGGGATCAACTTTGTCGGCAACATGGAGGCCCGCGAGCTTCTGTCCGGCGATTATGAGGTCGTCGTCGCAGACGGCTTCTCCGGGAACGTCCTGATCAAGTCCACCGAGGGCGCCTGCCTGGAGATGCTGAAGATGCTGAAGCGGGACATGGGCGAAAAGAAACATTATAAGATCGGCGCGCTCTTTATGCGCAGCATGTTCATGAAGGAAAAGGAATTCATGAACTATCAGAACTACGGCGGTTCCGTCATGCTGGGACTTACGGGCACCGTCGTGAAGGGACACGGTTCGGGCAAAGCTTCCCACGTGAAAAAGTGTATCGAACAGGCCTGCAGGATGGAAACGGGCCGGCTGAACGACCGGATCCGCGAGGCGCTGGCAAAGGAGGGAGAAAATGTTTGAGAAGGTAAGAGCCATCATGGCGGAACAGTTCAGGACCACGGAAGATAAGATCCGTCCGGAGACTGACATCAAGGCGGAACTCGGCGCCGATTCACTGGACGTCCTCCAGCTCCTGATGGCGATCGAAGACACGTACGGGATCACGGTCCCGGACGAAGAGCTTCTGAACTTTGTCACCGTACAGGACGTGGTGGATTATCTGGAAGGGCTGGAAGCAAAGAAAAACGGCTGATAAGAGCCGTTGGTCCGCAAAAGAAAGGGAGACACGGCTCGTGCCGTGCCTCCCTTTTTTGCCTTTTTTTACTGGCGGGCCTGCGCCTGCGCAGCCTTTGCCGCTTCTGCCTTCGCCCGTTTCGCTGCCCTGCGCTTCTTCGAACCCTTGATGCTCTTCACGATGATGAAGGCAATCAGTCCGCCGATCGCGCCGATGATCAGCAGGATCGGCAGCGCGCGGATCAGGAAGAAGAGCAGCTCTTCCAGGAAGGACTTGACGTTCTCCCAGGATTCTTTCAGCGTATTCTTCAGGCGGTCGCCGAAGGTCGCGGTATAGACCGGGTCACTGTCGCTGGAGTACTCCAGCACTTCGGTCAGGGTCAGGTCGATGGTCGAGTAGGAGACGTCCAGGTCCATGCCCTTCAGCCGGCTTTCGTAAACGGCAAGCTCGGTCTGCACTTCGGTCAGCCGGTCTTCCACCGTGATCATGTCTTCGATGGTCTCGCAGCTTTCCATCATCTCAAGAAGCCGCTTTTCCTGCGTCTTCAGCGAAGCGATGATGGTCTCGGTGTCGGTGTAGCTCTGGGTGATGTTCTCGACGTTGGTGTTCTTTTCGCGGATCTTGCCCTGCCCGTCCAGGTCGGCCAGGAAGGCGTCGTAGTTTTCGGAAGGCACCCGGATCACGATACGCTCGGAAAGCGTGCCGCTGGTCTTTCTATAGGAAGAATAATACCAGGTTCCGGCGGAGTCGGTCTGGCTCTCACTTTCGATAAAGGCGTCGTATTTCGCGATCAGGCCGCGGAGCGCCGTGAGGGTCTTCTCAAACTCGGTGGTCTCCATGCGCATGTTGCAGGTGTAGATCAGCTTCTGCGCGGTGCGGTCCGGCTTTACGATATCCGTGTCTTTGTCCGCGACATCAATATCATTCGCGGCGGGATTGCCTTCGTCGTACTTTCCGGTCGGAAATTCATTATCGTAAGCAGCGGGGCTGGCCTTCGCCTCGTCCACATAGTAACTGCCGTTGTAGCTTTCCTTGCGGCCGGCATTGCCTGAAGCACCGCAGGCGGCAAAAACAGTAATGAAAACAACGAGCATTACTGTCCATACTGTCAGCAAAGTTCCTTTTTTCATTTTCTCCTCCTCCAAGGGGCGGAGCCGTATCCGCTTCCCATACCATATTATAGCACGCTTCCCGGGCTGATAAAAGCCTCCGCATCTTTTACGGCCGATGCACGGGAAAGTTTCCCCCTTTTTATGCAAATAATAACGGAAAGGCCGGGGGAATGTGACATTGACAGCAAAAGATTCTGTGTTTAAGATGAAAAAGCCCCGCCCTGTGAAAGTAAAAGGACGGTACGGCAGGGCAGAAGAGGATGCGTTATGAGAGAGATCATCGTAAACGAGATCACAGCGGCGGTGCGGGAAATGTGCATCGAAGTCAATCACCGGCTGTCCCCGGCGGTGCAGGAAACGCTGCTTTCTGCAGCCGGAAAGGAAGAGAGCGAGACCGGGAAGAGTATTCTCGCGATCCTCCGGGAAAACCTTCAGATCGCGGCGGAAAAAGAGATCCCGATCTGCCAGGATACCGGCATGGCGGTCGTTTTCGTGACGCTCGGCCAGGAGGTGCGCCTGACGGGCGGCGGTCTTACGGAGGCGGTCAACGAAGGCGTGCGGCAGGGCTATCAGGAAGGCTATCTCCGGAAATCGGTCGTTTCGGATCCGCTCGACCGTGTCAACAGCGGGGACAATACCCCGGCCATGATCTATTACGATATCGTCCCGGGCGATACTCTTGAGCTCCGCCTGACGGCCAAGGGCTTTGGCTCCGAGAATACGAGCCGCGTCATCATGCTGAAGCCGTCGGACGGGATCGAAGGTGTAAAGAAGGCGGTTCTTGAGACCGTAAAGAACGCGGGACCGAACGCCTGCCCGCCGCTGTTCGTCGGCGTCGGGATCGGCGGGACCTTTGAAAAGGCCGCGATGCTTGCGAAACTGGCCCTTTTAAAGGACGGCGGGGAGACCGCGGAGTCTTTGACTGCCGGCCTCTGCCACGACGCGCCGTACGTAAAAACGCTGGAAGACACGCTGCTTCGGGAGATCAACGCGCTCGGGATCGGCCCGGCCGGCCTCGGCGGCAGTGTCACGGCGCTCGCCGTACACGTGCTGACGGCCCCGACGCATATCGCAGGACTGCCGATGGCGGTCAATATCTGCTGCCACGTGAACCGTCACGCGAAGCGGACGCTCTGAAAGGAGATGTTACGATGGAATATTCACTGAATCTTCCTATGAATATAGAAGATATCCGGAAGATTAAGGCCGGGGACCGCGTGCTGCTTTCCGGACCGATGCTCACCGCGCGTGACGCCGCACATAAACGGATGATGGAAGCCCTGGAGAAAGGGGAGGCACTTCCGTTTTCGATCGAGGGCGAGACCGTCTACTATATGGGCCCGTCGCCGGCGCGCCCGGGAAACGTCATCGGCTCCGCGGGACCGACGACGAGCGGCCGCATGGACGCCTATACGCCGGCGCTCCTCATGCGCGGAATGAAAGGAATGATCGGAAAGGGCAGAAGGAATAGAGAGGTCCGCGACGCGATCGTCCGTTACGGCGCGGTCTACTTCGCGGCAGTCGGCGGCGCCGGCGCGCTGCTGTCCGAAAGGATCCGGTCTTCCGAGGTCATCGCCTATGACGATCT
>CADBQM010000200.1 GCA_902796795.1 uncultured Eubacteriales bacterium | reverse complement strand
GCTTTCCTACGCGCTCTTCCCGCAGGTCGCCATGGACTTCTTCAAATACCGCGACGCGCAGCAGAACAAAGTCGATGAGAAGGAGGCAGAAAACGGGAGCTATCCCGTCTGATCGGTATGGCAGCAACTCTGGAACAGTGGCGGGAAGCCGCCTACGGAAATATCCTTCCTCCGCAGGAAAAACAGCGTCTCTGGAACACGTACTTTGAACAGGAAAAGGACTTCTACGCCCTGATCCTGGGAACGGACGAACGTTACAGCGGGACGCTTCAGGAACTAGCGGAGCGCTTCTCCGTCAAAGAACTCATCATGGTCGGGATCCTCGACGGGATCAACGATTCCCTGAAGGAAAAGAATCCGCTGGAGGAGATGGACGAGACCACCGTCTTCTCACTCGATTTCGACCCGGAGAAGCTTTATAAGAACATGGTGCTCGCCAAAGCCGAATGGCTCTACACGCTGCCTGAATGGGACCGTTATTTCCCGAAGGAGCGGCAGGAGGAGCTTTACAAGGAAGCAAAGCGCTCCGGCACCGTCGTCAAGGAAAAGAAGATCTACCCCAACGACCCCTGCCCCTGCGGCAGCGGAAAAAAGTACAAGAAGTGTCACGGCCGGAGGGCGTGAGATGGTCGATCCCGGAAAAGTGCGCCTGATGACGCAGGCCGCCATCTTTGAGACAAAAGAAAAGAACGGCGTGCTGAGGACCGTGACTTTCCGGCGGAAGGATTATATCCTTTACCATATGCTGGCCGTCATGCTTTCGGCGACGGCCGCGTACCTGGCCTTCGTGGCGCTGATGTTCTTCATGATCATCATGGCCTACGAAGAGATCGTCCTGAACGTGGGCGAGATGATCGTGATCCTGATCGGGGTCGTGATCGGCTACGTCCTTGTCCTGACGGCATATTATGTGATCTCGCATAAGTATTTCGGAGAGAAGCACGTGCGCGCACGGAAGGATATCGTCCGGTATCTTTCCGTGCTTCACGCGCTGGATCCCTCCTACGAGACCCCTGAACTGGAGGAAAGTTGAAGAAACTGCTGAGCGTCAAAACGGTCCTGCAGGCGTTTTACGAAAAATACAGCCGCTACCTGGACGCGCTTTTCCGCTTTATCTTTGCGCTGATCACCTATCTGACGGTGATCTATGCGACCGGTTATAATACCAGGATCTCCTCACCCTACGTGGCGGTGCTGCTTTCGCTGATCGCCGCCTTCCTGCCGCGTGCCGCGATCTCGGTCATCGCTGCATTCCTGATCATTCTGGAATTTGCTTCGGTGTCCATGGAGGTCGCCGCGGTCGCCGGGATCCTTTTCCTCCTGATGCTGCTCGTTTATTTTGTGTTCCGTCCGGGCGACAGCTGGCTGCTCTCCCTGACGCTCGTGATCTGCCTGTTCGGGATCACGCCGGCGCTGCTCCCCATCGGACTGTTCATTAATCCGGCGGAAGTCGTCGTCGTGATCTTCGGTATCTTCATATACGGCCTGATCGCCGTCGTGAAAAAAGACTTCAGTGTGCTTTCATCCTCTTCCGGCTCCTTAAGCCTCGGCGGGAGGATCAACCTGCTCCTGAACGACCTGATCACGAACAACCGCTTTATCCTCATCGTGGTCACCGTCGCGGTCGCGCTGCTGTTTATCGCGGTGATCCGCCATTCCAGGATCAATTATGCGGGGATGTTCGCCGCGGTGGCGGGCGGCTTCCTTTTCCTGGTGGCTTTTCTGCTCGGCAGTTATTTTCTGAACGTCACCATCAACTACGGATTCCTGGTACTCGGCTTCCTGCTGGATGCCCTGATCTCTTTCTTCGTACTGGAATTCGTGATCAATATGGACTACAGACGTACCGAGAACGTACAGTTCGAGGACGAGGAATATTATTATTTTGTCCGCGCGGTGCCGAAGAGCATGATCGCCGCCGCGGAAAAACAGGAAGAGAACATCACGGAAGGCACCGGTGACTTCCGTGACCATGGGGCGATCAACGAATCGCTCCTGAATAAAAAAGGCGTCTTCGTCCACCATCCGGAGGAAGACGCGGCAGATAAACGGGAGGAGTAACATTGCTCGACAACCTGTTCCCGAAACTGGAATGGACGTGGACGATCGGAAGCACCAGCTTCAGCTTCCGGCTGAGCAGTATCATAGAGATCCTGATCTTTGCCGTCGTTGCGTACTACATCATCGCATGGATCAAGAAGACGAAGGCGTGGAACCTCTTAAAGGGCGCCCTCGTGCTGATCGGCGCCTACATTCTGTCCAAACTCCTTGGTTTCAACAATATCGCATTCATTTTCGAGCGTTTCTTCGGTTCGCTGCTGATCGCGGTGATCATCATATTCCAGCCGGAGATCCGGCGCGCGCTGGAGCAGCTCGGTACCAGAAACTTTTTCGCCCGTTTCCTGCCGGTGGGGCAGGAGAACGCGGCGAGCGGTCTTTCGAGCGAGTCGATCGATGCCATCATCCGCGCGCTTTCCCTGCTCTCCAGAAATAAGGTAGGCGCGCTGATCGTCATCGAGCGCTCGATCGTGCTGAACGAATACATCGAGACCGGCATCCGGCTGGACGCGAAGATCACGACCGCGCTGCTCGAGCAGATCTTCGAGCACAATACGCCGCTGCATGACGGCGCCGTGATCATCCGCAATGACCGGGTGGAAGCCGCGACCTGCTACCTGCCGCTCTCCGAGAACATGGAGATCAGCAAGGAACTCGGCACGCGGCACCGCGCGGGCCTCGGCATTTCCGAGGTCTCCGACTGCATCACGCTGATCGCTTCCGAAGAGACCGGCTTCCTTTCGATCGCGATGGACGGCGGCCTGGAACGGAACGTCGGCGCGGACCGGATCCGCGAGGTACTGGCGGGAACGCTGGACGACGGGGAAAAGAAGTCCCTTCCGGACCGGATCCGCAAATGGACGGGGAGGCGTAAAGATGAAAGATAAGATCAAACGCTTCTTTATCGGTTTCTTCACGAAAAACATCGCGCTGAAGATCATCTCGATCCTGATCGGACTCGCGATCTGGGCGGTCCTCAGCAATTCGCAGGATCCCGTCATCACGCGCAATATCTACGTACCGATCACCTACCAGAACGAGGACGTCCTCCTTGCGGAGGAAAAACTCGTCGTGATCGACCGGCCGGAGACGGTACAGATCCAGGTGAGCTACCACCAGTCCAATACGAGCCGTGTGTCGCCGAACCTGTTCAGTTGTACGGTGGACGTTTCCGATCACTCCGGCGGCGTGCTTTCGAGCCAGCGTGTTCACGTGAACGTGCGGCAGACCGGCGGGTCGAACGTCATCAACAGCTGGAACTATTTAAGAAACGATCCTTATATCACGGTCTCGATGGATGAATACATCGAGAAGCAGTTCAAGGTCGAGCTGCTGGCGGAGGACAGCCTGACGGAAGGGCTGATCCTGGAAGACTCCCTTTCCTTTGACCCGGCGGAGATCACGGTCAGCGGACCGCTCAGCCGTTTCGGCTCCGTGACTTCCGTCAAGGCGGTCGTCAGCCTCCAGGAGCTTTCCGAGAACGGCGGCGGCGTGATCGAGAAGGACGTGGAGGTCGGCCTGTATGACGCGAACGACCGCCTGATCTTAAACAGCGACAACGCACTGACGCTCAGCGAGACGACGGTCCGCCTGACCGCGGTGATCAGCCGGCGGCAGAGCGTTTACGTGCGGGTGGCCGGTGTGACCGGCGAACCGGCGGATGGCTTCCGTTATCTTTCGTGCAAGGTAGAACCAGAGACGATCGGCGTCCGCGGTCTGAAATCGAGCCTCGCGGACCTGACGGAGGTCTTTATCCCGGGCGATGTGATCGACATCAGCGGCATCTCGGAAGATACCGTCTATTCGGTCGACGTGACGCCGTACCTGCCCGACGGGATCGAACTGGAAGGCAGCAGCGGTATGGTGAACGTCATAGTTTCCGTAGAAGCGGTGACCGAAAAAACGGTGACGATCCCGGCGGAGAACATCGGCATCGTCGGCGCGCGGGAAGGGTATCGTTATGACTTCCGAACGCCTTCCGTAAGCCTGACTGTCCGCGGCTTCCAGGAAGACCTGGACGTGCTGACGCTTTCTTCCCTTTCGCCGAAGGTCATCGTGGCGGAGCTCGGGGCGGGGACGTATTACCTGAAAGTGGAGATCAATACCGTGCCCGGATATACTTATGTGAACGTGGATTCCCTGCGGATCTACCTTACCGTGAGTTCCGACGAGCCGGAGACAGAGCCGACACGCCCGACCGAAACGGAACCGTCGTCTGAAAGCAGTTCCGAAACGGAAACGGAACCCGATACCGGGGAGAGCACTTCCGAGTCGGATACGGAGCCGGAAGGCAGCGAGGGATCGGACACGGAAAAGAAGGAGAATGAAAGAGAACCCTGAGGGAGTTTAACGGATGGTATCACAGTCTGTTGTTATTAAAAATCCGACCGGCCTGCATCTTCGGCCGGCCGGGGTGCTCTGCAGGGAGGCGATGCGCTTCCAAAGCAGCATCACTTTTCAATACAAGAGAACGACCGCGAACGCAAAGAGCGTGCTCTCGGTACTTGGCGCCACGGTAAAGAGCGGGGCGGAGATCGTCTTCATCTGCGAGGGCGAAGACGAAGAGGAAGCGCTCAGACGGATGGTCGAGCTGGTGGAAGAAGGTCTTGGCGAGTAAGGTGGAAGGCAGGGGAACGGTCGACGTCGTGATCCCGGTATACCGGCCGGGCAGGGAGTTCGAAAAGGTCCTTTCCGGGCT
>CADBQM010000199.1 GCA_902796795.1 uncultured Eubacteriales bacterium | reverse complement strand
ATCTTCTTCGCGTATCGCGTGTACCGGAATATGAAGAAAGGAAAATAATGTTTATTGGGGGGACAGGCGTTGTATTCTAACGAGATGCGGAGGCGTTTTATTTTGAAGTCAGACAGATTACGGACCTTCAGTATTGCCCTGGTATTATTATTCGTGATCATGCTTACGCATTCCGCCTGTTCCGCTGCACTGAAGGAAAAAAAGATCCCTGTCCGGGTATTGATCCTTCCCAAATTCGAGATCGGTGAGATGGCAGGGGATTTTCCCGGAGAAGCGCAGTATTTCTATGAGGAGTACTTTGCCGGAGGCGAAGAGTTTGAGATCGGCAGGGTTCCGGATTCCGGCACGCTGTATTATAAAAATGGGGCTGCAATGCTTCTTCTCGGCCAGGGAAAAGTGAATGCGGCCCTGAGTACCGCGGCAGTCCTGTCAGATGAACGCTTTGACTTCTCCGATGCCTATATCTTCAGTGTCGGCTGCGGGGGAAGCGCGAAAGACTACGGTATTCTCGGAGACGTCTTCGTCATCTTCGCGGCAGTGGATTATGACCTCGGGCACCAGGCGGATCCGCGGGAATCAGGCCGTTCGTCGGAAACGACCTGGTTCCATGATGAAAGCTTTGACAGCAGTGCCGTTGTCCGCATGGACGAGCGCCTGACGGACCGCGTATATCAGATGGTGAAAGACGTACCCCTGGAAACGACTGAAAAAAGTGTGGCTTTCCTTCAGCGGGAGTTTCCGGGAGAAGCCTGGGCTGACCGTCCGCCGCGGGTACTGCGGGGAACGGTCCTGACCGGTGACAACTACTGGAAAGGTATCTATGACCATAAAAACGCGCTGCTGATGACAGAAACCTATCACTGTACAGATCCGTTCGCCATCACGGAAATGGAAGACGTTGCCGTCGGACTTGCAGTAAAAAGCTTTGGACTGCTTGATCGCATGATCATCCTGCGGACGGGCGTGAATATGGACGTGTTTCCCGCCGGTGTGACGCCGGAGATGCTGTGGGGCACAGGAGTCGACGATCATATTGCTTCGGAAACCAGTATGGAATCGATCGATATCTTCGAAACAGCGATGAAAAACTGCTTTTTGGTCGGTAAAGTCCTGATCGACGCAATGCTGGAAGGAAGTTTTTAAGGAGGCACTTGCCGGGTAGACAGGAAGAAGGCGATCGCTTACTTGAATTCCAGGTCGCCCTGGTCAAGGAAGTAGAGCCGTTCCGGTACAGGCTCTTCGTCTTCCCAGGGATCGTAGGCCATGGTAAGCAGGATCTTTCCCTGCGGGCTGCGGGTCGCGCTCCGGAAGGTGCATAAGCTGTTATCCGAATAGAATTCCGCGGTCTTGATCACGGCCGTATCCGGATCGACGAGATAAAACAGATTCCGCCGGGTACGGTCATCGGAATCATCACCGAAGATCCGGCAGAACAGAAGCGGCGCCTTCGGATCGGCGCAGGTGACGTAAGTAAACAGGTCATCGGTTTCGGCGAAGCGCTCGAGCTTCTGATCCGTAAGCCGGCCCAGGAAATTGGTGATGCTGAAGTTCTGGTAGAAAAAGAACTGATCTTTAACAAAGAATTCTCCCACAAACTGGCGGCATTCGTTCTGGATCTCCGCCTGGTTGTTTTCATTAACGGCCGTAACACAGGTGTCCGTGATATCCAGGGTCCCGGTGCGGTTCAGCTCCGGGTCGTAAGTATCGAGATACAGAGAGTAGTTTTCCCGGTCGTCCCAGTCGAGCCGGAGCATATAGAGGTTCTCCCCATCCGAGAAGACGTGGCGGATGGAGTCGGGAACAAAGACGTTTTTCTCGTCATACTTATGGAAGATGGGCTTTTTCGGCTTGTTCTTCAGATCGACCCGGATGAGGTCGGTATCGCCGGAGTCGAGCAGCTCTGCCAGTATCAGTTCATCTCCGATGATGGTATAGGAGTTATAGGGGATCCCGCCTTCGATCTGAAGGAGCGGGGTCATTTCATATTTCTGGAGATCGATATCATAGATCGTCTGCGTACTGTTCTTCCGTTCGCCGTATTTGCCGGTGGATACGCTCAGGTACAGATGACCATCCTTTTCGATCGCTTCGTGGGAGGCTTCGTAATACCAGTCCCGGATCGTGGCCAGTGTATGGTCTTTTCCGGATCCGATATCGTACAGGTGGTATTCCAGCTTTTTCGGATCGGCGGATGCGGTCCCCTTCGGGAGCTTTGTGTAAAGGATTCCCTGATCGGTCAGGATCGAATAGCGGAAGCAGCTGATCTGCCCGATCTCCTGGTGATCCCTGTTGAAGATCGGGATCGTTGTATTTGCGGCCGGAACAGGATCTCCGTCTTCGGCAGCGCTTCCGCAGCCGGCGGAGAGCAGCAGTATCGATGTTATTAACAGGCAGATGATGATCTTTCGCATGGTATCTCTCCTTTGTTTTCTGTTATAATAAAAACAGATCCTCGCTATATATGACGCAGGAAAAACAAAAATCTTTCACTTAAAAAATCAGAGGAGGCAGATCAATGGATTCGTTGACGACACTTGCGGCTGCGCTTTCCTATGCGATGGGCATCGAACCGCCCGCTCAGGCAGAACCGAAAAATGAAGCGCTCTCGCATTATGTGGATGAGGCTTTCGGCGGCAGGAAGGCAGACCGGATCTTCATGTACAATCCGGACGCGATCGCGTACTGGGTCCAGCGGAAATATCCCTTCTTCATGGAGACAGTAACAAAGAATACCGACCTCGCGATATCGTTCCGGACCGCCTTTCCGCCGGTGACGCCGGTCTGTTTCGGTACGATGTATACCGGCGCCGAACCAAAAGTCCACGGCATCATGAAATATGAGCGTCCGGTCATCCGGATCGACACGCTCTTTGACGCGCTCATCCGCGCCGGCAAAAAGCCCCTCATCATTTCCATCGAGAACTGCAGCATGTCGCTGATCTTCAACGAGCGTCCGATGGACTATATCATCAAGAAAACGGTCGAGGAGGCAAACGCCGCCGCGATGGAGGCGATCCTGGAAGACAAATATGATTTCATCGCGGTCTATAACGACAATTATGACCACTGCATGCACGCCGCCGGGCCGGAAGACGTCCGCACGCTTGCGGAAATGCGTTATAACGACCGGATGTTCGGCACCTTTGCGGACCTGATCCGGCGTCACTGGACCCGGCACGATACGCTGCTGGGCTTCGGTATGGATCATGGCTGCCACGCACGCTATAAGGAAAAAGAAAGCGGCGTGAGCCTCGGCGACCACGGTTATGATATCCCCGAAGACCGCGAGATCTGCCATTATTACAAGGCGCTGCCGGCAGTGGAAAAATGACCGGCGCCGGTGTCATAGAGAAAAAGCCCCGCATCCTTCCGGATACGGGGCTTTGTTTATGTTGTTTTCAGGACCTTCCCTTTCAAAAGGATCCAGCCCGCGATCCCGGCGCTGAGTACGTCGGCCGCGCACTGGGCGCTTAAGATGCCCCAGTAGCCGAAGAGGGCGGATAAAAGCAGAAGGATCGCTGCAAATACAACACCCTGGCGGCTCAGGGAAAGGAACAGCGCCTTGTTTGGCCTTGCCGGAGCATTGGGACCGCAAGAGCGACAAGATCCGTGTCCGGCGTGATCCGGCCAAGCAGCCAGGGCGCCAGCAGGACGACGGGCAGTGTCATCAGAAGAGCCAGGGCGATCAGAAACAGCGCGCAGAAACAGCGCGCAGAAACGGTACAGCCTGCGGACCTTGTCCCGAGCGCCGGCACCGGCCAGGAAACCGAAAAGCGGGACACCGCCGAAAGAAAACCCTACGAGGATCATCTGGACGATCATGGTCACTTTGAGGACGATCCCCATCGCCGCGATCTTATCATCCCCGAAGGGCAGGAGCTTCTGGTTCAGGAGCACCGTACAGATACTGGAAGCGATATTGGTGATCGCCGCAGTGATGCCGATGGAGATGATATCCTTCAGAAAAACGCCTTCCGTTTTCAAAAGCGGCCGTACCGAGAGCGTTTTGCTGCGTGTAAGTACAATCACCAGCAGCAGGAGATCGCTGGATATGTAGCTGATGACGGTGGCCAAGGCCGCACCGGCGGCGCCCATGACGGAGATCAGCAGCGGATCCAGGATCACGTTCACAACTGCGCCGAGCAAAGTCCCCAGCATTGAAAATGCAGGCATGCCATCGCAGCGCAGCAGGTTCATGTGGATGAAATTGACGACGATGAAAGGTGCGCCGAGCAGGAGGACTGTTCCGTATTCCCTGGCATAGGGCAGTGTATCCGCGCTGGCTCCCAGAAGGCGGAGGAAAGGCTCCCGTAAAAGAAGCAGGATCCCGCCCACGGCCGCACCGACAAGCAGGGCGATCCAGAAACAGAAGGCACTGACCCGGCGCACGTCTGCACGGCGTTCCTGGCCTAAAAGACGGGAGATCAGGGAACTTCCGCCCTGTCCGAAGATATTGCCGAAAGCCATCAGGATCATAAAGATCGGCGCACAGACGGAAACGCCGGCTACGAGCAGGGCGTCCCCGGTACGGGCGATAAAATAAGTGTCCGCCAGATTGTAGACGATGGTGACGATCGAGCCCAGTACGACAGGCAGGGCCAGGCGGAAGTATTCCGGTATCAGATGTTCACCGCTGATCCGGTTTTCCTTATCTGTATTTAATTTGACCTCAATGCAGTCTGTTTACTGTCATGCAGCCTTCGGCTGCTTTTTCTTCTTCAGGAGCATGACCGCGACGGCGCCTAAAATGCCGACGAGTAAACCGGCAGCTATGCCTAAAACAAACTGGCCTGCGGAGAACGTAGACGCAGCCGCATTGACGGTTCCCGCTTCTGTCGCTCTTGCTTTCGTACCGGCTGCCGTATCGGCATTCCAGAAGAAGTAGATGCCGTTCTGCTTGTTATTGTACGAGTAAGCCGTGTCACCCAGGTCTGCCGCATAGGTATAGGTGAAAAGATGCAGCGCATTCGTTGCGCCTTTTGACATCTCGTCGCTTCCGTACTGGACCTTTAAGGAATCCGCGAGGATCGGGTCTCCCTTCGCCAGGGAATAATTCTTATACAGCGCCAGCCATTCCTGGCCGTAGTCGCAGTTCAGGTCTGCAATATCATAGCAGTTGTGGTCCTGGTACTTTTTAACGCCGCTCTGCCAGTCGGAGATCTCGCCGACCTCCGGGCGGTTGCATTTGGCGGCGGTATAGTAAACGTACTGATCGAACTCGACGTTCTTGACGCTTTCGCCGTTTTCGTCTTTCGTGTAGGTGACGATATCGGCTTCATCGACGATCATGGCCGGGATGGGGAGCATATCCCGCTGGTAGTATTTATAGAGTGCGACACCTTCGACGACCGCCGCCGAGATGAGCAGCGCGCCGCCGATGCCGAGAAGCCAGCGCCCGGCAATGCTCGGACCGAGGGTCTCTGTCGTCTCGCTGTATTCCCCCTTGGTCGTGAGATCATCATACATCTTCTCGTATCTTTTTATTTCATTATCGAGTTCCGCGATGCGGTCCGCGTTCGCAAGCGGATCGTCTTCCAGCAGTTCCGCATAACAGCTTCCTCTTTTTTTATAAAAAAACAAACAAAATGCAGCAGTGACCGGACAAATATGCAAGGACAAAGAAAAAAGTGTCTGTTATACTGGCAGTATCCAGATCATTATACGGAGCACGATCATGAAAAAACTGAAAAATACATTCGGAAAACTGGCACAGCGCGTGATCGACAGCGTCATGGGCAGCGGCCTGATGCAGGATGAACTCGCCGCGGACGGCGAACGCCATGTGACGCCAGGGATCGCGGCGCTGATCCGGCAGGCCGGGGCGGAAAGCTGCGTGCTCCTGAAAAACGACGGCACGCTCCCCTTAGACCCGGAGAAAGAGACCGCGGTCTTCGGCCGCTGCCAGCTGGACTGGTTCTATGTGGGCTATGGCAGCGGCGGCGACGTGCACGCGCCGTATCATGTGAACCTCGCCGACGGTCTTCGAAATGCGGGGATCCGCATGAACGCGGCCGTACTGCAGGCTTATGAAGACTGGACGCAGCAGGAGGACAACCGGGCGGATCACGGCTGGTGGGGCCATTGGCCGATGAGCCACCCGGAGATGCCGCTGGATGCGGCCCTGGTGCAGAAAGCCGCCGAAACCGCGGATACCGCGCTCGTAGTGATCGGCCGGGCAGCCGGAGAGGACCGGGAAAACACGCTGACAAAGGGCAGTTATTTCCTGACCGACGAGGAGCGTGCCATGCTGGACGTGGTCACAGCCGCCTTTTCCAGGGTCGCCGTACTGCTGAATATCGGCAATATCATGGACCTTTCGTGGACGGAGGCTTACGGGGATAAGCTCTCCGCGCTGATGATCGTATGGCAGGGCGGCATGGAGAGCGGAAACGCCGTGGCCGACGTGTTAAGCGGTGCGGTCAGTCCCTGCGGAAAGCTCAGCGATACGATCGCGCGCCGCTACGAAGATTTTCCGAGCAGCGCGAACTTCGGCGGCAAAGAATACAACGAGTATGCCGAGGGAATCTACGTCGGCTATCGTCATTTCGATAAACATCCCGAGACGGTGCTGTATCCCTTTGGTTTCGGATGCAGTTATACGTCTTTTGACGTCCGGGCAGAGCGCCTCCAGCGCAGCGCCGCCGGGACGGAAGCGGTGATCACTGTGACGAATACGGGAAGCCTGCCCGGCAAGGAAGTCGTAAAGCTCTGGTGCCGCGCGCCGGAGGGGCATCTCGATAAGCCGGTCCGTGTGCTTGCCGCCTTTGCCAAGACAAAAACGCTGGCGCCCGGCGCGCAGGAGACCCTGACGCTCTCCTGTGATGACAAGAGCCTTTCTTCCTACGATGAAGCGTCGAGCCGGTTCGTGCTGGAACCGGGGGAATACCGCTTTACCGCCAATGATACGCCGGCAGGTAGCTTTACACTGGAAGAGGAGTGCACCGTGGAGCAGTGCGAAGCGTTGTGCAGGACGAGTGCGGATCTGCGCCGCCGGATCCTGGAACGGCTGCCTGAGAATCTTCCCGCGTCCGGAAACGGGGCATATATGCTGCAGGACGTGACCGCCGGTAAGTGCGCTCTTGACGACTTTATCGCCGGACTTTCCGACGAGGAACTGGAGGCGCTTACCCGCGGACACGGTATGATGGGCAGCAGCTACGGCGTCGCCGGGAACGCGGGCGCTTTCGGCGGCATCATTGACAGCCTGCAGAAAAAAGGCGTGCCGGCGGTCATCACCTCCGACGGCCCCGCAGGACTGCGTCTGAAAAAGTACTGTGCGCTGATCCCCTGCGGTACGGCGCTTGCCTGTACCTGGAACACGGAACTTACGGAAGCACTGTCCGCGAAGGTGGGGGAGGAGATGCAGTACTACGGCGTGGACGTACAGCTCGCGCCGGGCATGAACATCCACCGGAATCCGCTCTGCGGCCGCAACTTTGAGTATTTTTCCGAAGACCCGCTGCTTTCCGGCAAGATGGCCGCGGCCGTGGTGCGCGGGGTGCAGCGTCAGGGAAAGTCCGCCTGCCCCAAGCATTTTGCCTGCAACAACCAGGAAAGAAACCGCAACCGGAATGATTCGCGTGTATCCGAGCGGGCGCTGCGGGAGATTTATTTGCGGAATTTCGAGATCGTCGTGAAGGAAGCCCGGCCGCTGACGATCATGACCAGTTACAATAAGGTCAACGGCGTCTGGAGCCATTACAACTACGATCTCGTGACAACGGTCCTGCGCGGCGAATGGGGCTACACGGGACTGGTGATCACCGACTGGTGGATGCGGCGGTCAAAGAGTCCGGAGTTTCCGAAACTGAGGGACAACGCTTACCGTGTCCGCGCCCAGGTGGACGTGCTGATGCCGGGCAATATGGGACATCTTTCGAAAACCTATCGGTCCGACGGTACGCTGCTGGAAACGCTGGGGAAGCCGGAGGGCATCACCCGCGCAGAGCTTCAGCGCACGGCGAAGAATGTACTGACGCTGGTAATGAAGCTGAAGATATAAGACTGCAGGACCATATGTGGCGCAACAACACGTTGCTTGGCAGGTCAGCGGCAGGCCGCTATAATAAAGACAAAGACCGACCGGAGGGAAAACCTATGGAAACAAAAGAGATCTTAAGACAGCTTCGTGAAAAGAACCACCTGACACAGGACCAGATGGCGGAGCGCGTCATGGTGACCCGGCAGGCGGTCAGCCGCTGGGAAAACGGCGAGACACAGCCGAATACCGATACGCTGAAGCTCCTGTCGCGGGAATTCGACGTATCGATCAATACGCTGCTCGGCTCTCCCAGGCAGCTGTTCTGCCAGTGCTGCGGCATGCCGCTGACAGACGAGATCCTCGGCAGGGATCAGGACGGATCGCTGAATGAAGAATACTGTCAGTGGTGTTATGCCGACGGTACTTATACCTACAACGACATGGACGACCTGATCCGGGTGTGCGTGCCGAATATGGTACAGCAGGGCTTCACCGAAGAGCAGGCACGTTCTTATTTGAAACAGACGCTGCCGCAGCTGGATTACTGGAAACGGCACGAAGAACTCGGTGACGGCGGGCGCTTCGAAGCCCTGAAAAAGCAGCTGATCGAAGAGATCAACGATCTTCACATCGAAGGGATGCCCCGGCTGGAGGCGCTGAATGCCCTGGTGGGGAATTACGTCAATCTGGAATACCCGCTGCCGGGCGGTATGAAAGCCCGCTTCCTGGACGACAGGACGACCTATCTAGGAAACCAGCTGGAATCGGAAAGCCTGAAAGGCCGCTGCTTTGGCGTCCTGGCAAACGTGGATTTCATTCTGATCTGTACGTACGGAGATAATGGCGTAGATCCGGAGCTGGTCCTTTATAAAAAAAGATAGCAGTCTGCGGATCATCAGGCACCGCCCGTGAAGGGGCGGTGCTTTTTTTGCTGTTTGTTTTCCGGCTTCCCGCGTAGTATTATAATAACAGCAGGACAGGATTCCTGCAGCCCGGTGCCCTGTCGACATGAAAAGTTCCCGAAAGAAAGAGGTAAGGACATGGGAAAATTATCGAAGGGGGACGTTTTCCCCGATTACACCGTCACCACGCAGTTTGAAGACACGACCAGCATTTCGAAGATCGCGGCGGGAAAACCGCTGATGCTCGTCGTCCTCCGGTATATCGGCTGTCCATCCTGCCGTTATGACGTCCACATGCTGCAGCAGAATTATGACCGTTTCATGGAGAAAGACGTCTCGGTCGCGGTCGTGATGCAGTCGACGCCCGAATCGATCCGTGCCGCGCTCCAGAACGAGCCGTTAAGCTTCCCGATCATCTGTGATCCGGAATACAGGATCTATCAGGATCTTGTGATCCGGGCGGCGGCGAGCCGGGAAGAGATGCTCGGAAAAGAAGCCGCGGTCCAAAAGTTCATGAAAAAGCGGGAGGAGATCCAGAAGCTCGGGTATGCGCACGGCGCTTATGAGGGCATCGAGGAGCAGCTCCCGGCATTCTTCTACATGGACACGGAGCGGAGACTGCTGGTCGCCCATTATGCGGAAGGCATCGGCGACATGCCCACGGCGGAAGAGATGCTGGCGCTGTAAAGGCTATGAAGAAGACACAGACAAAAGCCCCCGGAGACGGATCGTCTCTGGGGGTTCTTTTTGCTTTTATTTCTGGATGTAAGCGGCTATGCTCAGACTTCTTCGACGTCGAAGTGGACCATCGGCCCGATATCGTCGTAAGGATCGCGGAAGATGTGCTGGCCGTCGTCGATGGCGCGGATCTTTTCGATATCGTCCGCATCCAGTGAAAAATCAAAGATCTCGGCATTCGCGCGGATGCGCTCGGGATGGGCGGATTTGTTGATGCATACGACGCCGGTATCCAGCTGCCAGCGCAGGCAGACCTGGTAGATGTTCTTGCCGTACTTGTCGGCAATTTCCTGCAGCACTGCCTTCGTCTTCGGCAGATTGCCGAGCTGGCCGTTCATTAAGGGACTGTAGCATTCCAGCTGGATGCCGCGGTCCTGACAGAACTTTTTCATGTCGTTCCGCTGGTAATGCGGATGGCGCTCCACCTGGTTGACCATGGGATAGACGCCGAGCTCCCGGTGGATCCTTAAGATATGCTCGGGCAGGAAGTTGGAAACACCGATGGCGCGCAGCTTGCCCGCCTCCATAAGCTCCATCATGGCCTTGAAGGTCTCGACATATTTTTCCTCATGCGGCTTGGGCCAGTGGATGAGGTAGAGATCCAGGTAATCCAGGCCGAGCCTGCGGAGGCTGTTTTCACATTCGGTATATGCGTTCTCGTAGCTGTTGTCGCCGGAGAGCTTGGTCGTGACGAAGATCTCCTCGCGGGGGATCCCGGAGTTCCGGATCGCCTCGCCGACGGCTTCCTCATTGCGGTAGCCGAGCGCGGTGTCGATGGAACGGTAGCCGTAGTCCAGGGCGGCAGCGACCGCATTGCGGCACTCGTCAAGATCCCGGATCCGGAATACGCCGAGGCCGAACCAGGGCATTCTGACGCCGTTCGAAAGGGTGGTCGTGGAT
>CADBQM010000198.1 GCA_902796795.1 uncultured Eubacteriales bacterium | reverse complement strand
TTGCGGTAGTTCTCGTGATTGAACATCGCGATGAACATCGTCGGCACGCCGTTGAAGCAGGTGATCTTTTCCTGGTCGATGCAGGCGAGCGAGGTCTTGGCGCTGAAGTAAGGCATGGGACACATCGTGGTGCCGTGCGTCATCGACGCGGTCATGGAAAGGACCATGCCGAAGCAGTGGAACATCGGCACCTGGATCATCATGCGGTCCGCCGTGGAGAGGCCCATGCGGTCGCCGATGCATTTGCCGTTGTTCACGACGTTGTAATGCGTGAGCATGACGCCCTTCGGGAAGCCGGTCGTTCCGGAGGTGTACTGCATGTTGCAGACGTCGTTCGGCTTCACCTCCGATGCCATCTTCCGGATCAGTTCGACCGGGACGAGCGGGGCACGCGCCATCGCTTCCTCCAGTGTGAGCGCGCCTTTTTCGCGGAAACCGACGGTGATGACGTTCCGGAGGAAGGGCAGGCGCTTTGCGTGGAGCGCTTCTTCCGGCGCTTTTTCCTGAAGCTCCGGGCAGAGCTCGTTCACGATCGCCCGGTAATTGGAATCCAGCGCAGATTCGATCATCACGAGTGTATGTGTATCGGACTGGCGTAAAAGATACTCCGCCTCATGGATCTTGTACGCGGTATTGACCGTGACGAGGACGGCGCCGATGCGGACGCAGGCCCAGAAGGTGATATACCAGGCGGGGACGTTCGTCGCCCAGATCGCGACCTTCATGCCGGGCCGCACGCCGAGCGATACGAGCGCACGCGCAAAGTTGTCCGCGTCCTCGCGGAATTCCTCATAGGTGCGGGTATAATCGAGCGTCGTATAGCGGAACGCGTACTGGTTCGGGAATTCACTGACGACCCGGTCCAGCATCTGGCCGAAGGTCAGGTCGATCAGTTCGTCCTTTTTCCAGATATATTCGCCGCTGCCGTCGTGGTTCAGGTAGAGCTTCCTGCGCTCGGTACGGTCGGAGCGGAAACGGTTCATGAAGCGCACGAAGTGCGGGAAGATGAAGTCGGCGTCCTGCAGCTCCTTTTCCCACTGCGGCTTCCATTCGAGCGAGATGAAGCCGTCGTAGTCGATCGAAGCAAGGGCGTCCATCATCTCCCGGATCGGGAGCGTGCCTTCGCCGATGATCGTATAGCTGCCGTCCGCCGCCGCGTCGCGGATGTGGACGTGGCGGACGTAGCCGCCGAGGTTTTTGATCGTCGTATCGGCGCTCTCGTTAAAATCATGGAAGCTGTGGTGCATGTCCCAGAGCACGCCGAGGCTGTCCGAGGCAAAATCGTCGAGCAGCGCCTTTAAGCGGGCGGTATCCGCATAGATGCCGCGGGTCTTTAAAAGCAGGATGACGTCCGAAGCCGCCGCTTTTTCCGTCAGGACCCTGAGCTTCTCCCGGACCAGGTCTTCCCGGTCGGGGATGCATTCCGTGCTGACGTAGGGCACGCGCATGTCGCCCGCGAGCGCGATCATATCCGTCAGGCGGGAGACGGCAAGTTCGTCCGTCAGGTCGACCGAGGTATCCAGACAGGGGATCTCGATCCGGCTGTCGCGGAGCGAACGCATCGTGGACGCGATCATATAGCGGTTCAGGGGAGCGCCGGGCAGGAAGAAGTCCTCCCGCTTAAAGAGGTCGTAAAGTTCTACGCCGTCAAAACCGGCTTCCTTTACCAGGCCGGTCAGCCGGTCAAAGGAGAAGCTTTCCCAGCCCCGCTCGGTAAACGCAAGTTTCATTCGGCAGCCTCCTCATAAGCGATCTTGTTCAGGGCGCTTAAGTAAGCGCTGACGCCGGACTGGATGATGTCGGTGGACAGGCCGCGGCCGGAGAAGATGCGTCCTTCGTGACGGAGCTTGACGATCGTTTCGCCCATGGCCTCGCGGCCTTCCGTCACCGAACGGATCTGGAAATCATCGAGCTCGTAATGCCGCCCCACGATCTGCTCGATCGAGAGGAAGGCGGCATCGATGGGACCGTCGCCGATCGCGACGCTTTCCAGCAGCTTCCCGTCGCGGAAAAGCCGGATATGCGCGGTCGAAGAGCGCATGTTACCGGAAGTAACGGTATTGATAACGCAGTCCTGCAGCACGTAGGCCGCCGGGACTTCCATCGCGGAGGAGGCGATCAGGGCCTCGAGCTCGCGCTCCGAGACCTTTTCCTTGGTCTCCGTGAGGGCAAGAAAGGCTTCATAGACCTTCAGGACGTCTTCGTCGGAAAGG
>CADBQM010000197.1 GCA_902796795.1 uncultured Eubacteriales bacterium | reverse complement strand
GCTTATGCAAAGAAAGAGCCGTGAATGCCACGACTCTTTCTTTTCTGAAGGTGCACGTCGAAGGCGGGTCAGTCCGCAACTTTGACGATTTCCTTTTTGTTATAATAGCCGCACTGCTTGCAGACGTGATGCGGGAGCATCAGTGCGCCGCAATGGCTGCACTTGACGAGGTTCATAGAACTCATCTTCCAGTTTGCTCTCCGGCTGTCTCTTCTCGCACGTGAAGATCTATTCTTAGGACAAATGGACATAACGCGTACACCTCCTTTGTTTAAACTGATGTTGTCCCGGATGCGAGGTCGGAATCCTTCAGCGCCTTTATAAGGGCTTCCTGAAGTGCTCCGCCCGGTTCCCGGCGGCTGCAGCCGCACGGCCCTTTGTTCAGATCTGCTCCGCATACGGGACAGAGGCCTTTGCAGTCTTCCCTGCACAGGATCCTCACGGGCAGATTCAATAGTACTTCGTCTTCGATCAGCAGATCGGCGTCGACACTCTGGTCGTCCGGGAAAAAGAAAACTTCTTCTCCGTCTTCGTCGGTCCGGGCGGTGATATCCGCCTTTCTGTCAATACTGAAAGGGATCTTATGCAGGACCTCCTTCAGACAGCGGTCACAGGAAAACGAAAGTGTGATGCTGCCTTCGCCGGAGAATTGAAACATCCGATCCTTCAGATGAGTGATGCGGAGCAGGAACTCCGGTGCTTCTGCCACCCTGTGGCCTTTTAATCTGCCGCCTTTGTAGGAAACAGGACAGATCAACTCTTTTTCCTCAAAGGGGAAAAGCGCTGAAATATCGATCCGCATAATCACTCCAATATTGCCGAAGATAAGCGCACCAAAGCATTATATCTGCATTTCAAAGCCTTGTCAAGGACTTTTACTCGGCTTTTGCTTCTTTCAGGAACCAGGAAAGCGTGCAGAATTCACTGCTGACGTAAGCTTCCTTATCTTCAAAGCGGATATGATAGAAGCCTTCCGAATCCTGGTCGATCAGGTCATAGGTCTCGCCCTTCTTCGCTTTGCCGACGATATTCGTATCCGTGCTGGCGCCGGCGCGGACGTTCACGGTATCCGCTTCGATCCTGACCCCTTCTTTCGCGTTCTCAACGGCGTATTTTTCCGCTTCTTCGCCGGTCTTGATGAATTCCGCCGCGACATAGCCGTCGACACCGCCGGAAGTGATGTGTGCCCAGTCGCCCTGCATCTCCAGGATGCTGCCGGCATCGTTCATCTTCATCGTCCCGATAACGGCAGAGGACGTGCTCGCCTCCTTACGGATATTCAGCGTATTCGCGTTCGCGATAAATACGTTCTCATAATTATCCAGGACAGCGCGGCGCGGATCTTCTGTCGTCGGTTCTGTCGTCTCCTCTTCGGTCGTCGATTCGCTCTCGGACTCGGATTCGGATTCCGTTTCGGTCTCAGATTCGGTCGTCGGTTCCGTTGTCGGTTCCGTTGTCGTCGGCTCGGTCTCTTTCGTCGTGCTCTCCGTCTGAGCGGGCGTCGTCGTGGTTTCCGGAGCTTTCGTCTCTTTATTGCCGAAGCCGATGATACCGCGGAAATACAGGATAGCAAGTACGGCAACGGCAACGACAAGGGCAACGATCGCGGTAAAGATCCAGAAGTGCCGGTATTCCTTCTTCAGCTGTTCGGCTGTCGGCTGACTGCCTCTTTCTTTCCTGCGCGGCGTCCTGACGTCGTAATCGTCGGCTTCTTCCTCGTCGGCTTCACGTTCCTGGTCTTCCGTATCCTCTTCTTCAAAAGCGGGAAGCTTGCCGGTCTTATCCTTTACGGGGATGATGTCCTCTTCTTCTGCTTCGAATGTTTCCTCCTGCGGCTTCTCGGCAGGTGCTTCATAGACAGCCGCTTCGTCTTCATCTTCGAAGAGTTCCGGGTCCAGGTCGTTAAAATCCAGTGAACGGGCTTCATTTTCAAGCCCGGAGTCATCTACGAGGCCTTCCGTCGCCGTGACAGCTTCCGCAGTTTTTTCCGCTGCGGCAGCCGGGATCTCTTCCGCAGCTTCGACAGCGTTCACGACCGTTTCCGCGGCTTTTTCGGCAGGCGCCTGTACTTCAGCGGCTGCGTCTTTTACCGCCTCCGCCGCGCCTTCCGCTTCTTCCGCTTTCTTCGCGTCTTCCTCTTCGTCAAAGAGATCGTCAAAGAGCACGTTCAGCTGATCGTCGATCTCTCTGTTGTCATCTGTACCCATTTAAGAAAACCTCCTTTAACTCGGCCAGGAAAAAGCCTCATACCGTTTCAGGCTTCTGGTCCCGCTTCTTTTTTTTCAGTCCGGAAAGATCAACACGGCGGTTCCTGATCTTTACTAGATACTTGACGGACGGATCCAGGTCGTAAACGGCAGCGATGCCGTCGCTGTCGTTCAGTTTCATTCCCCGCACGCCGACCGACGTTTTTTTCAGTTCCGGAACATCTTCGTTGCCGAATCGAAGCACCAGTCCTTCACGGCTGACGAGCACTGTATCGCTCCCGCGGATCTCGTCAACATACAGAAGACTGTCTCCCTCGTTCAGTTTGGTCGAGGCGACCGTCTTCTTGACGGAATCGAATTCCGCCGCGGGAACTCGCTTCATCATAGCACGCGAAGTCACAAATAGCAAGATTTTGTCTTTGATATCATCAAAACAGGACAGTTTCAGGATCGTCTCCTTCGCACTGTCGTAGTTTGAGATATTATCGATCGGGACGCCTTTATCCTTCAGCTTGCAGAGCGGCACGTCCTTCATCCGGAACTGGTGGACGAGGCCTGTGTCGGTAAAAATGACCATGCGGGCGTCGCTCGAACAGAAGATCATCTCTTTGGACTCGTCCCGGATCGCGTCTTTATTCTTTTCATAGAACTGCAGGTCGAACATCCTGACGTAGCCGAAGCGGTTCATGGAGAACAGCGCCGGGAAGGCTTCTTCCTTCACTTCTTCGAACACCGTTTCTTCCGCCTGCATGATCTCGGTCCTGCGCGGCAGCGCGTATTTCTTGCGGATCGACTCCAGATCCTCGCGGATCGCTTTTTTCATCGCGGTCCTGGAATTCAGCAGTTTTTCGTAGGAAGCGATCTTCTTCAACGTTTCCGCGTATTCGTTCTTCAGCTGCAGGATCTCCAGCCCGATGAGGCGCTGCAGGCGCAGCTCCAGGATCGCGGTCGCCTGGTTTTCCGTAAAGGAAAGCGTCTTTGCCTGTTTCTCGGATTCCTTGGAACGGAAACGGATGCCGTCCGTCTTGCCGGAAGTCAGGCAGTCCTTTGCTGTCTGGAGCTTATCGGAACCGCGGATGATCTCGATGATCAGGTCGATGATGTCGACGGCGCGGATCAGGCCTTCCTGGATCTCCCTGCGGGCGGTCTCCCGCTGAAGGAGCGTCGTATACTTCCTGCGGTTGATCTCCAGCTGGAACTTGAGGTTTTCCTCCAGGATACGCTTCAGTGTCATGACTTCCGGCTTACCGTTCACGATCGCCAGCATATTGACGCCGAAGGTATCTTCCAGGCGGGTCTTTTTATAAAGGCCGTTCAGGACGCGTTCGCCGTCGGAGCCGGATCTCAGCTCGATCACGATCTTTACGTCCTTGCCTGTCTGGTTCGAGATATTGGAGATCTCGGGAAACACCTTCTTTTCGGCAAGCTCGGATACGTCTTCGATGAATTTGCCGATATTCACGCCGATCATCGTATAGGGGATCTCCGTGATCTCGATCCGGTCCTTTTCCCCGCGCTTCTTCGCCGGAATGAACGCCGCGCGGCCGCGGATCTTCAGTTTCCCGCGCCCGGTCTCATAAATGTCAAGCAGTTCGTCGGCATTTACGACGAGGCCGCCGGTCGGGAAGTCCGGTCCTTTCAGCTTCTCAAGGAGGGCCTTCGTATCCGCCTTCGGGTCGTCCATATAAAGTTCCATCGTATCGATGAGCTCGGAAAGATTGTGGGTCGGCGTGGACGTCGTCATACCGACGGCGATGCCCTCGGAACCGTTCAGGAGGAAATTCGGCACCCGGACCGGAAGGACTTCGGGTTCTTTTTCGTTTTCGTCAAAGTTCGGAACGAAATCCACGACGTCCTTATCCAGGTCTTTCAGATAGACGTCCTGCGTAAAGGCTTTCAGCCGTGCCTCCGTATAACGCATGGCCGCGGCGCCGTCGCCTTCGATCGAGCCGAAGTTCCCGTGACCGTCGACAAGCGCCATGCCTTTCTTGAAATCCTGGGACAGGACGACGAGCGCATCATAGATCGAAGAATCGCCGTGAGGATGGTATTTACCCATGGCATCACCGACGATACGGGCTGATTTCCGGTGCGGCCGGTCGTAATTCAGCCCGAGTTCGTTCATCGCGTAAAGCACGCGGCGCTGGACCGGTTTCAGGCCGTCACGGATGTCCGGGACGGCGCGGTCCGTGATGACGGACATCGAGTAATTGATAAAGGACTGCTGCATCTCGTCCGAATATTCGGTCGAGAGGATCTTTTCAGGCATAGGAATGCTCCCCGGTGAAAATTTAGTGGATAATTATACGTCAAGCAGCGCTTCGGAAGCGTGCTCCTGGATAAACTCTCTTCTGCGGTCGACGTCGGAGCCCATCAGGATCTCCGTCATCAGCGAAGCCTGGCGGGCGTCGTCGATCATCACACGCTTCATCACGCGGCGTTCCGGATCGAGCGTCGTCTCCCAGAGCTGTTCGGCGTCCATCTCGCCGAGGCCCTTGTAGCGCTGCAGGACGAAATTGTGATGCGTCTTCCGATAGTTCTCGAGTGCCTCGTCGTCGTAAAGATAGACTTCCTCCCCTTTTCCCTTGGGGATGGCTTTGTAAAGCGGCGGCATCGCGATGTAGACGTGGCCCTCGGAGATCAGTTCCGGCATGAAGCGGTAGAAAAAGGTCATCAGCAGCGTGCTGATATGGGAACCGTCCACGTCCGCGTCGGCCATGATGATGATCTTGTCATAACGCAGTTTGGAGATGTCGAAATCGTTGCCGTAGCCTTCGGAGAAACCGCAGCCAAAGGCCATGACCATGGTCTTGATCTCGGCGTTCTGAAGGACTTTATCGATCGAAGCCTTCTCGACGTTCAGGATCTTGCCGCGGATCGGCATGATGGCCTGATAGGTCCGGTTGCGCGCCATTTTGGCGCTGCCGCCGGCGGAATCGCCTTCGACGATGAAGATCTCACATTTGGACGCATCCCGGGATTCACAGTTCGACAGCTTGCCGTTCGAATCAAAAGTAACCTTATTCTTGCCGAGCAGGTTGGTCCTGGCCTTCTCTTCCGCCTTGCGGATCTTCGCGGATTTCTCGGCGCAGGAAATGATGTTCTTCAGCGTTTCCAGGTTTTTATCAAAGAAAAGCTCCAGCTGCTCCCTGGAGATCGTGACGACGGCTCTTGCCGCGTCCTGGGAGCCAAGCTTGGTCTTGGTCTGCCCTTCGAAGATCGGGTCCGGATGTTTGATCGCGATCACGCAGGTCATGCCGCAGCGGGTATCCGGGCCGGTAAACTTGTTCGGGTCTTTGAGGATCCCGAGCTCGCGCGCGTAATTGTTGATGATCTGGGTAAAGCAGGTCTTAAAGCCGACGACGTGCGTGCCGCCCTCGGAATTATAGATATTGTTGCAGTAACCGAGGACTTTTTCTTCGTAAACGTCGACGAACTGGAACGCCAGGTCCATTTCGATCCCTTCCGAAGCGCCGTGCACGGTGATGATATCCGACACCGGCGTCTTGCCTTCGTTCAGTTCACGGATGTAAGCCTTCAGGCCTTCCGGCTCATTGTAGACGACCGTTTTTTCTTCGCCCGGGCGGTGATTGTTGAAAACGAGCGTCAGTCCCGGATTCAGATACGCGGTCTCATGGAGGCGGTTCTCGATCCACTCCGCTTTAAAGCGCGTCTTTTCGAAGATCTCCGGATCGGGTTTGAAAGTGATGGTCGTCCCGCTTTCCTTCGATCTGCCGATCACCGGCAGCAGGCCTTTTTCCAGTTCCACCGTCGGTACGCCGCGCTCATAAGCATCATAATAGATCTTCCCGCCGCGGGAGATCTTGATCTCCAGGTACTCGGAAAGTGCGTTGACGGCAGAAGAACCGACGCCGTGCAGGCCGCCGGAAGTCTTATAGGCGACGTTGTCGAATTTACCGCCTGCATGCAGGGTCGTCAGGATCACGCGTTCAGCGGACACGCCCTTTTCGTGCATATCGACGGGGATACCGCGGCCGTTGTCGGAAACGATCACGGAATCGTCTTCTTCCAGCGTTACCTCGATCTTCGTGCAGACGCCTGCCAGATACTCGTCGACAGAATTATCGACGATCTCATAGACCAGATGATTGAGTCCGGTCCGTCCGGTAGAACCGATATACATGCCGGGCCTGCGCCGGACGGCCTCCAGGCCTTCAAGAACGGTGATCGAAGAAGCACCGTAGCTGTCTGTCTGTTTTGCCATTCTTACTCCTGTTTCTCTGTTTTCTTCCCGCCAAGCGCTTTCCACGCTTCAGCGGTATAGGTCTCCTGCAGTTTTCCTTCGACGACCGTATCCATGTAGCGGTGTTCGTCCCGTCCGCAGGTCAGAATATAGCAGTATTCCGCCGAGAGTTCAAAATTATCGGTCAGCAGGACAGCCGCTTCTTCCCTGGACAGGGGAAATGGATCCCTCGTGACCCGGTATTCATAGACCGTATCGGCGGTATATAGACGAAAGACGTCGTCTTTTTCGGTATAACGAAGCCGATTGAAGGAGAGATCCTGCACCGGATGATTGTGTCCGTAAATACAGTAGTGTGTCTTCCCGAGCTCATAGTCCGGACGGGCGGCGACCGCCATCCAGATATCCAGATCAAAGTAGATATCGTCCCAGGTCCCGGAATATATGCCGCGGCGGATCTTTACACGTTCGTTCACGAGCTCCAGCACACACTCGACGTAGCCGTGCGCGTAATCGGGCGTATAGGTCACGCCGTCCCGGGTATACCAGACGTCGTCGCTGAAATCGTCCGGCTCCGGATCATCGGCAGCTTCCGTCCCGCCTTCCGCTTCTTTCTCTGATACTTCGCTTTCATTACGTTCATAGGCGCCGGATCTCTTAAAACCGTCGATCTTCTCTCGGTATCCGGAAAGTGACCCGTTCAGAGCGGCTTCGATATACGCGTCTGCAAGATCTTCTTCTTCATGCTGACGCTGAAAGGCTTCCTCCTCCGGATTCGATAATAAATGTACGGAGATCAGTGCTGCCGAAATTGCAGCGACAAAAAACAGGGCTCCGAAGACCAGGAACAGTTTCCTGCCCTTTTTCTTCGTCCCGCCTGTTTCTCTAAATGTACGTTTTTCCACTATATCTGGGGTTTTAACTTTGATATGATAACATAACCCTGTGGTTTTAGCAAGTGTATCGGAAGATCAGTGATCTCTTCTTATGTTTCTTTCGGCTTCCCGCTGCATCTCCTTCTGGTGCAGTGCGTCCCGCTTGTCATACAGCTTCTTGCCCTTTGCCAGCGCGATCTCGGTCTTGGCGCGACCGTTCAGGAAATATACGCTGAGCGGGACCAGGGTATATCCCTGCTCTTTTACGCGTCCTTCCAGCTTCCGGATCTCTCTTTTATGGAGAAGGAGCCTCCGTACGCGGTAAGGGTCTTTGTTGAAGATGTTCCCTTTTTCATAGGGATTGATATGCATGCCGTAAATGAATACTTCGCCGTTTTTGATCTGGACGTAGCTCTCCTTTAATGAGCACTGGGAAAGACGGAGGCTCTTGACCTCCGTTCCGGCAAGCTCGATGCCGCATTCGACGCGGTCTTCGATGAAATAATCGTGAAAAGCTTTTTTATTATTTGCTACAAGCTTCTTCTTTTCTTCGGCCATTTTGTATGTCCTTTCGCGTATAAATGAGAAGGGCTCCGGTTTACCGGAGCCCGCAGGATGTTCAGAAATTAATGGTCAGTACAAAGGCCAGGACAAAAAAGGCGATCGCCAGGATCTTCGAAAGTTTCTGGAGAAGCCCTTCGATCGAACGCGACTTATTGCGCTGCCAGTAGCTGTCAGCCATACCGCCCAGCGTTCCAAGGCCCGCGGACTTCGCTTCCTGCAGAAGGACGACGGCAACGAGACCGATGCCGACGATTAAAAACAAACTCATAAGGACGTATCTTAAAACCTGCATAACCTGCTCCTGTAATACTGATCAAACGATTTAGGCCGATCCGGCATGCCATTCCGGAACCGACAAAAGTGATTTATATCATGAAACCCGGACCTTGTCAAGCGTTTCAATATCTGACACCTGCCGGTGGTGGGACTCGAACCCACACGGTGTCGCCACCAACGGATTTTGAGTCCGCATCGTCTGCCATTCCGACACACCGGCGTTCGCACTGCAGGATCATACCATAATCGCCCGCAAAATGCAAGGAACATGCATTTCCGTGATCATGCCATTCGTTTCAGCGCTTCCAGCGAGACGCCGTAGACCGGCGCTTCGCCCTTTTCGATCCG
>CADBQM010000196.1 GCA_902796795.1 uncultured Eubacteriales bacterium | reverse complement strand
GCGTACAGGCGGTCTTCCGGCGTCTTTGCGTCTTTTGTGATCTCCTGAAGCTTTGCCCGCACCCGGTCCGTGAGCACCGGTGCTTCGATATAGTTTTCCCGGATCTCTTCCGCCCTTCTCTTATAGGCATCCACCGTAAGTCCGGATCCGCCGAGCGTTTTTTCATCCTGCAGCAGGCTGCGGAGCAGGGTCGGTTCCTCCTCAAGGTCTTTGCTGATCATTTCCCGGAAATACTGCATCCGGCTGTTGACCTCGTAGAAGGAGAAGGTATAGAGCGTCCCGTAGCCCTTTTTCTTTGAAAAGACGATCGCGTCTTCTCTTTCCGTCACGTATTCCCGCTTCTTCAGTTCCGGGAGCTGGAGCCGCCGCGTCTTCAGCGGCATAAAGATGTGGTCGGAACGGAAATAACGCGTCTCCAGCCCGATCGAGATCGGGGAGATGTAATCCTGCATATGCTCCGGATCCGCGCGCCTTAAGCCGTAGAGCAGGCGGATCGTATCGTAGATCACCGCATCTTCCGCCGCCTCGCCGCTGCCCGACCAGGTCATGCCGTCAAACCGGCTGTAGCTCTGCCCGGCAAGATAGAGCCCGGTCTTCAGCGCGCTGTTCGGCCGGAGCACGAAGATCTCGCGCTCGCTGTCAGAGACGCCGCTCCCCACGTTTCCGTCTTCCGAAAAGCCGGTGTGGGTAAAGCCGTACGCGCCTCTTCTGCCAAATTCGATGCGCTCGGTGATCTTGTTGAATTCCTGGCTGATCCGCTCGTAGGCTTTTACGACGAATTTCCAGTCGTAAGGGTCTTTCTTGTTCACGGCTGCCGGGATCAGCAGCAGCAGGAAGACCAGGAAGAACGGCAGCAGGAACTGCATGTAACGGTAGGTCTGGCCGCTTTTCCGCTTCCGCCAGAAGCGTTCGATCACTTCCGCTGCGGAGGTGAAGATAAAGCTGAAGGCAAATACGACCTCCGCCCGGCTCGTTTCCTCCTTCACGATATAGTAGTAGACGAGCAGCGCAAGCACGAGGAGCGCCGGAACGCCCGTCGTATACGGGGAAAACGAAAAGACCAGGTCGGCGATACAACAGCCGAGGATCATCAGCACGCCCTGCACGACGGGATAGGCATTTCCGTAAACCTCCGGCCATTCGCCGCCCGACATCCAGCCGGGGAAGCCCGCGATGAATTCAAGGCTCCGGCGGAAGCCGAAAAACGCTGCCACGAAGATCAGGAACAGCAGGACGAAAGCCAGCACCATCAGCCGCCCCTTCAGCTTCGATCCCATGAAGAAGAAAAAGAGCGGCGGCAGGATGATGGCCAGGAGCACGAGCGGGAAAGTAAGCGACGGGATGCCGAGGTAAGATCCCGCCGTAAGAAGGACCGTAAGCGATAAGAGGACCGCCCGGAAGCCGCGGTAAATGAAATCTGTCTTTTTCACAGCTTCTCCGACACCTCCTCTTCCGTCCCGATGCGGATGAACTTCCTCCGCTCGGTGCTTTCTTTTAAGAAGTCCTCGCCGCTTTCATCGGTCACGGCGTAGATCAGCACGTAAGAACCGCTTTCCGCGATCTTTTCGGTATACAGGAGCACCCGCTCCGTGACCTTGTGGATCACCAGGATCAGCAGGCGGTAGGAAAAGAGCACGCCGTTCTCCATCAGCAGGTCCAGCGTGTCGTCGAAGAGCCTGCCCTCCTGGAAGGCAACGGCTGCCGAGAGCCCGTAAAAGCCCTCAAAATCCCGCATGCCGGAAGAATGGTACTCTTTCAGGCTGCGGTCGTAAAGATAGAGATGAAAGGCCGAATCCTGCGTGGAAAAGGCATATCCCGCGCCGATCAGCGTCTCCAGCATCTTATTTTCGAGCGGGATGTAGACTTCCGGGTCTTTGGAAACGCGTTCCGTGTCAAAAAGGATCGCAGCGCCGGTCTTTTCCTCCCCGAGTGTACGGCGCACGCGGAGCTTCTGCTCCTTCGCGCTCGCCTTCCAGTGGATGCGCTTCGTGCTGTCGCCCGGGACGTAGTCGCGGACAGAACTGTCAGGCTCCGTATCTCCCTTCTCCGTCTCCCGGATCTGCAGCGCGGAAAAACTCAGGAGCTGCGAGACCGCGGAAACGTCTGGGATCTTCGGGAGCACGATCGCCTTGATGGCGCCGGGCAGCCGGTAGCGCAGCCGGAACAGGCGGAAGAAATCAGCGACCGTGACCTCACGGACACCGACCTCGTATTCCCCGCGGTAGCGGCATTTGATCCGCGTCTCATAGCGGTACTCCTCTCCCGGCAGCAGTTCGTACTCGACGTCGTCGGGGAGCTTCTCGATCTCGGAAAAGTTGGAATAGAAGGAAACGCGTACCGAAGAAAAACTGAACCAGTCGTCGTTCTTCAGCACGAAGTAATAAGAGACCGGCTGGTCCGCGGTCACGGAGCGCGTCCCGATCTCCTGATAGATCCGGAAGCGCAGGTAGACCATGAAAAGGTACAGGAAAGAAGCCACGGGGACCAGGAGCACCGCAGCCAGGAAGCCGTAGCTTAAGACCCCGCCGCGGAACGAGATCGCCGTGAGTGCCAGCGCCAGCAGCAGAAAATAGATCAGGAGCCGCAGGTATTTCATGCGGGCACGGGGCTGTTTCATACGGGGACCCTGGTCTTGATGATCATATTCCGCAGGATCTCGGACACGCTGGCCTTGCGGATCCTGGCTTCGGGCGACAGGGAGATGCGGTGCGAGAGCACCTTCTCCGCCACGTCCTTGACGTCATCCGGCTTCACAAAATCCCGGCCGGAAAGATAGGCTTTCGCCTTTGCCGCGCGGGCAAGCTGGATAAAGGCGCGCGGGCTCGCACCGTAGGCAAACTGTTTTTCTTCGCGCGTCGCACGCACGATATCGTTCATATAGGCGAGCACTTCTTCCGCGATATAGACGGAAGCGGCCTCCTCCCGCATCGCGAGCACGTCCGCCGCATCCGCGACGGCTTCCGCCTCCCGGTACAGTTCGCCGGAGAGCGCTTTTTCCGCCATGCGAAGTTCCTCTTCGCGCCCCGGATAGCCGATCGAGAGCCGCATCATGAAACGGTCGAGCTGGGCTTCCGGCAGCGGATAGGTGCCGAGGAATTCCACCGGGTTCTGGGTCGCGATCACAAGGAAGGGCTCCGGCAGCGGATGGACGACGTTGTCCACCGTGACCTTCAGTTCTTCCATCGCTTCCAGCAGGCCTGCCTGGGTCTTCGGCGAAGTCCGGTTGATCTCATCCGCGAGCACGACGTTGTTCATGACGACACCCGGCTGGTAGACGAACTCCCCGGTGTTCATCCGGTAGACCGACATGCCCGAAACGTCGGAAGGCAGTGTATCCGGCGTAAACTGGAGCCGGCCGAAGGAGCACTTCATGGAACGGGCGAGCGACAGCGCGAGCGTCGTCTTGCCGACGCCGGGCACGTCCTCCAGGAGCACGTGGCCGCCGGAAAGCAGGCAGATGATCACGTCCTCCGTCACTTCTTCCTTTCCGACGAAAAAGCGGTTGACACCGTCTTTTAAGGCAAGCGCCTTATTCCTGATCTCTTCGTTCACTTCTCTTTCCTTTCTCCATCTTCTTCAGCGTACGGTGAAGCAGCGCTGCGACAAAACCGATCAGTGCTCCCGTGAGTTCTCCCGCGATGAGAAGGACCGGCAGGTAATAGAAGACCGCGCTGCTCTTAAGCAGCAGGGCTGCGGTCAGGATCTGGCCGAGTTCGTGCGCGGCGCCGCCCGCGGCACTGACGGCAATGAGGGAGAAACGGTCCGTACGGCGGAGTACGGTCATGACGAGCAGGGAAAAGCCCGTGCCCGCGAGTCCGTAGAGCGCGCTTACGGGGCTTCCGAACAGGAGGGCGACGATGCCCACCCGGAGCACGGAAATAAGGAGCGCCGGCAGGGCGCCGAGCTCGTAAAGCGCGATCACGATCACAATATTCGACAGGCCGAGCTTGACGCCCGGGATGCCGAGATGAAAGGGAATACGGTATTCCACGTATCCCATGACGACGGCGAGGGCAAGCAGGAGGCCCAGGTAAGCGGCCTTTACAGCCTTACTCCGCGACGGCATCCGGTCCGCCCTCCTCTCCGTTAACGATCTTCAATATGACCCGGTTCGGCAGGCAGACGATGCTGCCGCCCTCCGCGATCGGCCGGGAATGCACACAGCTTTTATCCGGGCAGTCCGCTTCTGTCATCCGGACCTCCCCGTTTTCGATCACACAGACGTTCCCTTCCCCGATCCGGATCTCCCGGTCCGTTTCAAGGCTGTAGGTCCCATAGTGCTTTCCGTCCACCAGGATCTCCAGGCGGGGTTCTTTTACGCGTCCTTTCGGCAGCGTCAGCAGAAGAAACAGGACCAGGGCGGCCGCCGTCACCACAGTGAAGACGATCCAGTCATTTTTCTTCAACGCCGCCTCCTTTCGTAAGGTCCAGGTTTTCGCCCTCCCGGACGGCCGTGCTGCGTCCTGAAGCGTCGAAAAGCGTCATGCTGCCGTCTTCTTCCATAAAGACGAAGTTGCCGGGAAGCTGTTCCCTTTCGATCAGACGGAATGCTTCCTCTTTTCCCGTCAGCATGAAGAGCGTGGAATAGGCGTCCGCGTAAAGGTCGTTTCCGCCGATCACCGTGACCTGCAGGAGCCCGCTGTCCGCGGGCATGCCTGTTTTCGGCGAAAGGATGTGGTGATAACGCACGCCGTCCTGCGTAAAATAACGTTCATAGACGCCGGATGAGATCACACAGGCATCGTTTACCGCCGCGGTGAACGAGAGCGTCCCGCGGTCCGAGAATGGCTTCTGCACGCCGATCACAAAAGCCTTGCCGTCCGGCTTCTTCCCGATCACGCGGATATTGCCGCCGAGGTTCAGGAGCGCGCTCTTCACCCCCCGTACCTCCAGTTCTTTTTTTAACAATCCGGAGATATAGCCCTTCGCGAGCGCGCCGAGGTCCAGCATCGTTTCCCGGTCACGGAAGCTGAGCATACGTCCGCTTAAACGGATGCCGCTGCCGTCGGAAAGTTCACGGGCTTTCCGGATCTCCTCTTCCGGCGGCACTGCTCCTTTTTCCCTTGCTTCCGTCCAGAGTGCCGCAAGAGGCCGGACCGCAGGCTCGAAGAGCCCGTCCGAGAGTGTGCGGAGCTTGAGCGCTACATCGATGCACGCGGCCAGGTCCTCCGAGACCTCGACCGTGTCTGTTTCCCGGTGATTGACGCGGAAAAGCTCGCTTTCCGCCTTTG
>CADBQM010000195.1 GCA_902796795.1 uncultured Eubacteriales bacterium | reverse complement strand
TTCCGTAGTCCCGGGTATCGGTCATGGCAAAATAGTCCAGCCCGGTATTCAGTGTTACCGTATAGATCATGTTCCGCCTCCTGAAAGCTTGATAAGTACGTTAAAAGACGAACTGATAGACCACGAACGCCGCGTAGATCAGAAGAAGCAGGATCCCCTGTACGCGGGAAAGCTTCTGCCGGATGAGCGCCGGTACCGTCATGATCACCATTACGAGGAGCATCAGCGGGATATCCACGACCAGCGAGCTGTTCATGCCGGCGATCGTCTTGCTGGCAGGCACCGCAAAAGGCGAAAGCGTCGTGGAGACGCCACAGACCAGCACCAGGTTGAAGAGGTTCGCGCCGACGATATTGCCGATCGACAGCGCGCTGTGTCCCTTGATGAGGGAAGTGATCGCGGTCACAAGCTCCGGCAGCGAAGTGCCGAGCGCGACAAAGGTCAATGCAACGACAGACTCCGGCACGCCGAGCTTCGTTGCGATGATCGTCCCGTTGTCGACGAGCAGCCGCGCGCCGACGGCGATCAGGGCGGCGCCGACGATGAGGAAGACGATCGTCTTCCAGAGCGGAAGTTCCTTCACCGTCTCCTCTTCCTCTTCGACTTCGTCCGGATGCTTGCGGCTCCTTAAGGTGATCAGCACGATATAGACAACAAAGATCGCCACCAGGATGATGCCGACAGTCCTGGAGAAATAACCGGTGAGATAGGCGATCAGCGAGTAAAAGACCGCTGCGCCGAAGAAAAAGATCACCGGCAGGATGAAAGTCTTCCTTTTGACGAGCGACGGACGGATGGCGATCGTCAGCGCCGAGATCAGCGCCGTATTGCAGATGATCGAACCGATCGCGTTGCCGTAGGCGATCTCGCCGTGTCCGGTGACCGCGGAAGTCGCGGAGACCATGACCTCCGGCAGTGTGGTCCCGATCGAGACGATCGTCGCGCCGACGATGATCTCCGGGATCTTCAGGCGGCGCGCGATATCCGAAGCGCCGTCGACGAACCAGTCACCGCCCTTGATCAGGCAGACAAAGCCCAGCAGAAACAACAGTATCGGAACGAGCATTTTACGTAACCTCCAGTATATTTAAAAGAACAGGCCGCGGACGAGGATCTCCGTACCGACCAGGATCAGGACGATCCCGCCGATAATGGAAGCTTTCCAGGAAAGCCGCATGCCCAGTTTTTTCCCGAGCCGGACCGCGAGAAAACAGTCCGCAAAAGTCACAGCGCCGATGATGAGCGCCTCCGTCAGCGCTTCTAAAAGACCGAGCGAAGCCATGGTCAGCCCCGCGGAAAGCGCGTCGATCGAGGTGGCGATCCCCTGCAGGAGCAAAAGCGCGTAAGTAAACGGTCCCGACAGTTCCCCGCTCTTTTTCTTCCTTCCGTCCAGGATCATCTTGATGCCGATGATGGCGAGGAGGACGAACGCGATCCAGGGGACCAGGGGCTTAAGCCATGGCAGCAGCTGCCCGAGCAGGCGGATCATGCCGAAGCCGATCAGCGGCATCAGGATCTGGAAAAACGAGAACGTCCCGGCGATCAGGAAGCCGCGCCTGAGCGGCATATCCGGCTCATTCAGCCCGTTCGCGATCGACACTGTAAAAGCATCCATCGAAAGGCCGAGACCGAGGAGAAGGCCGTTCAGGATGACGTAAAAAATATCTTTCATCTGTGTTCGTCCGGATCGATGCCGGTCCGCTTAAACTCCTCTTCTTTATTATAGAGAAAACGCAGGCAGTGCGTCTCCTGCCCGAGCCGGATCCGCTTCAGGTTCTCGATGTGCTTGAGCCACATGGGCACGGCCGGGATCAGCAGGATCAGCGCCACGAAGATATTGCGCGTCTGGACGCCGTAGGCGATCGGGAAGAGGATCGACAGCGTCAGCGGCAGTATGACGAGATAATCGATGCCGAGCAGCAGGATGATCTCCAGGATCAGGAGCACGAGTGCGAGCGGCGGGGAAAGCGCGATGATCGACCCGCCGAGGCAGGCCAGTCCTTTTCCGCCGCGGAATCTCATATAAAACGGGAACATATGCCCCAGGATCACGGCCACTGCCGCGATGGCGGGCGTATAGGGATCCTGCGTAAAATGCATGGTCAGCCGGACGACCAGGAAAGCTTTCAGCATGTCTGCCAGGATCACGACAGCGCCGGCTTTCGCGCCGTAAAGGATGAGCGCATTGGAGCCGCCGGCATTCCCGGAGCCTTTCTCCCGGATGTCCTCCCCGTGCCGTTTCCCGAGGAAATACGCAAAATTAAGCGTCCCGACCAGATAGGCCGCTATCACAAATAAAACACTGATCCACATAAGCCTCCCTCCAGCCGGAAATCAATATCGCCTATATCATAGTACAAATGCGATGGTTTGTAAATTAAATAAGCACGGCTTTAGCGGATGCTGTTTCGCACTTTTTACCCTTGCTTTTTTCGGAATCCATGATATAATGCTTTTCACATGGAGTCGTAGCTCAGCCGGGATGAGCGTTCGCCTCACACGCGAGAGGTCATGGGTTCGATCCCCATCGGCTCCACTTATATTACGAAAGGACCGCGGTCTTCTGCCGCGGTCCTTTTCTGTCTGCAGTTCTTTACTGTCCCTGCTTCTTCGCTGTCAGAACGGCCTGAGGTCGGTGTCTTCCGTGAGCGCGCACATGAATTCCGCGAGCAGGTCGATGCAGTCCTGAATATCCTTCAGCGAGCCGACCTCGTCCGGGTTGTGCATGTAGCGGAGCGGGATCGAAACGAGCGCAAAGGGAACGCCGGCGCCCGTCCGGTGCATCGTATCGCCGTCCGTGCCGGTATGTCCGTTCGCAGCCTCTGTCTGGATCTCCATCTGAAGCTTCTCCGCGCAGTCCCGGAGAATCCGGTTCAGCTTTTTGTGGATCGAAGGATTGTTGCAGATGACCGGTCCCTTTCCGACGGCGATATCGCCGGTCAGGGCTTCGGAGATGCCGCAGTTATCGGAGGTGTAGGTCACGTCCACCGCGATCGCCACGTTCGGCTTCACGCGGGAAGAAGTGAAATAAGCGCCGTTCCCGGTCGTCTCTTCCCCGGTCGTCGCTACGGCATAGCAGCCGACCGAAGCACCCTTTTCTTTTGCTTTCGCGAGCGCTTCCATCACGATATAGGCGCCGATCCGGTCGTCCAGCGCGCGGCCCGTGATGCAGTCGTTTAAGAGTTCGCGGACGTCCGTGTCAAAGGTGACGGTATCGCCGAGCTCAACATATTTCAGCGCGTCTTCCTTATCCTTCGCGCCGATGTCGATCCGCAGATCCGACGCCTTGAGCTCATTGTTTTTCGCGATGCTGCGTGCATTCGCCACCGCGCCGTAGATGACGCCCTTATTCGTATAGATACGTACTTTGTGGCCGGGATAGGTCGTCGTATAAATGCCGCCGATGTTGGTGACCATCAGCGTGCCGTCGCCGCCGACCGCCGTTACCATAAGGCCGATCTCGTCCGCGTGACCGGCAAGCAGGACGCGGAAGGAGGATGCGGTATTGACCGCCGCCGTCACGTTGCCGAGCTCGTCGACCGCAACGCAGTCCGCCTTGTCCTGCATATAATCGTAGATCTTCTTCTCCACCGCGGTCTCATTGCCGGAGACCGAACCGGTCGAAAGCAGGTCATACAGGAATTCTTTATTCATGATCACTCCCTTCTGCGGCCGAAAACACTGCCGCTTCATACGGTCCTCCGCTTACTTGCCGAGTGCGAGGTTCCTTTCGTAGGAGGTCTGTACCGCTTCCATGATCGCCGCACGGACGCCGGCTTTCTCCAGTACCGCGATGCCCTCGATCGTACTGCCTGCCGGCGAGCAGACCGCCGCGCGGAAGGCCGCCGGTTCCTTTCCGGTATCCAGCGAGTACTTCGCGGTCCCGTGGATCATCTGCAGGGACAGTCGCTGTGCGTCCTCATGCGTAAAGCCGAGCCGGATGCCGGCGTCGGTCATCGCTTCCGCGAAGAGGCAGACAAAAGCCGGGCCGCAGCTCGTAAGCGCGCTGCCGGCGTCGATCTTGCTCTCAGGGATCTCCAGCAGGATCCCCGCCCCGTCCATGAGCCGGGTGAACACTTCAACGTCCGCCGCCGTCGCGCCGCCGTCCGTCGCGTAAAAGATCACGCCCGCGCCGACCGCGACCGGGATATTGGGCATGATGCGCATCACGCGTGCGCCGTCCAGCATCTCCGAAACGGAAGCCGCGGTCACGCCCACCGCCATACTGACGATCAGGGGCTTATCCGCACGCTCCCTGAGCAGCGGACGAAGCTCCGCCGCCGCGCTCCGAAGCACCTGCGGCTTGACGCCGAGGAAGATCACGCCGCTTTCCGCTGCCAGCGTTTCGAGATCCGTGATGACACAGCCGTAGGCGTCCCGGAGCGCTTCTGTCTTGCTGTTGTCCGGATCATAAAGCAGGATGTCCTGACCGCCGACCGCCTTTGCCGCGGCCGCCGCCAGCGTACCGCCCATATTGCCGCATCCGATAAAACCAGTCTTCATTTTTACTTCCTTTCTTAACGGATCTGTCCGCTGCCGCGGATAACATATTTGTAACTCGTGAGTTCCTTCAGTCCCATGGGACCGCGGGCATGCAGCTTCTGCGTGGAGATGCCCATCTCACAGCCCAGGCCGAATTCCCCGCCGTCCGTGAA
>CADBQM010000194.1 GCA_902796795.1 uncultured Eubacteriales bacterium | reverse complement strand
TTCCGGCAGTGTGGGCGCCACGACGACGGTGAGCACGATGCTCGCGACACTGAACAGGATGAAGGTATACATCGTCCGGCATTTCGCGCCGGCGATGCTGATGACGACGTAGGGCACCAGTACGATGAGTGAAGTAAGGAAGACGCGCGTCTCGTCCTGGCCGAAGAGCGCGAGGATCGCGGTAAAGAGCGGCAGGATGCCGGCCACGATAAAGGCGCCGTGGAGATAGCGGAGCGCGGTGATGATGTATTTACGCACGGCCTTCCACCTCCCTCCGGAAAACAGGAAGCAGCTCGCTTCCTTCAAAACGCGAAGGCATGTTCTGGTGGAGCGGCGCGATATACAGAGAAGCCGCCTCGGTGGCGAGGTCGGTCATGGCGTCGGTGAGCTCTTTCTTCATGCAGGACGCGATCAGGATGTAGCCGGCGGTACGGAAGGAAGGATCCTCCATCTCACGCCGGATCAGCGGATAGAACTCTTCCGGGTTCTGGTTGATATCGATGCGGGCGAGCGTGCGGTAGACGTCTTCGATCTCCGCGGGCCCGTTTGCGGAAAGCACGGGCACGGTCTTCTGTGTCTCACAGTCTTTCCCGTTCGTCACGATGCGGACCGGGGTGCCTTCGCTTAAGAAGCGGTAAGCCAGCGCCGCCGCGATGCGGATGCTCTCCTCATGCAGGCGCCAGTGGTGGATCAGCGTTTCATCTTCTACGTCAAGCAGGAGCACGACCCGCTTCTGGGTCGTGGAATTGAAGGTGTTGACGGTGAGCGAACCGGTCCTGGCCGTGGCCTTCCAGTTGATGGTGTTCATCGGGTCGGAGATCGTGTAATCGCGGAGCCCTTTGAACTCGAAGGGATCCGGATAGACGAAGGTCCGCGCCGTCATCTCGCCGATGATCTTCCGGAGCGGCTGTTCCAGGTCGGAGATGTCCGCGTGCTTCGGATAGACGTAGAGCGCGGCGCTCTGCGGGAAAGGCGCGACCATGCGGACACTGTAGAAGAGGTCGGAGGTCACGATATCCGCGCTGTCCACGGTATAGTAGCCGCGCTTTTCACAGGTGAAAGGCAGGCGGCGGGTGATCCGCTGGTAGAAGAGGATGGAAAAGATGTCGTTCTTGTAGTTCTGGTCGGAGGTCTTGATATTGTCCTTCTCCATGAACACCAGGCCGTTTCCCACCATGAACTTCGCGTGCACGAAGGGCAGCGGAAGAAAGCTCCGGTTCGTCAGGACTTCCGTGAGCGTGCCTTCCCCGCCTTCGGTAACGGAGCGCTGGTCAAAGCGGACCGAAAGATCGAGTCCCCGGTTCCAGAACTTTTTATAAAGGATACGCTGGATCAGGTACAGCAGCGCCGCTCCGCCCAGCAGGATCAGGATCAACATTGCTTAAGCTCTTTTCCAGTTCTCCGTCGGTGCAGGGACTGCTTCCAGGATGCTGCTGATGACTTCCGCCGCGGCGTTTCCGCTCTGGAAGGCCCGGTCGGGCAGGATACGGTGGGCAAGGACCGGTACCGCAAGGGCCTTGACGTCTTCGGGCACCACATAATCCCGGCCGCTGATATAGGCGTAGGCCTGGGCGGCGTGCAGCAGCGCGATCGTGCCGCGGGGGCTCACGCCGGAAAGCACGCGGGTATGCGTGCGGCTGGCCTGGGCGATCTGGGTGATATAGGCAAGGACGAGCGGGTGGACGTAAACGTCCTTCATCTCCTCCCGCGCCGCCAGCAGTTCTTCCGCCGTCGCGACGGGAACGAGCGTTTCGATCGGCATGTCTTTCAGATAGCGGTCGAGGATCTGAAGCTCTTCCTCTTCCGTGGGCGTTCCCATCGAAAGCTTCATCAGGAAACGGTCAAGCTGTGCTTCCGGCAGCGGGAAAGTACCGGTCGTTTCCACCGGGTTCTGCGTCGCGATGACGAAGAAGGGCGGGGCAAGGACACGGGTCTCGCCGTCTACCGTGACCTGTTTTTCCTCCATGCACTCGAGGAGCGCCGACTGCGTACGCGGCGTGGCGCGGTTGATCTCATCCGCCAGCAGGATGTTGCAGAAGACCGGTCCGGCCTTGAAGACGAAATCATTCTCCCGCTGATGGAAGTAGTTCAGGCCGGTGACGTCCGAAGGGAGCAGGTCCGGGGTGAACTGGATCCGGGAGAAAGTGAGGTCGATGCTCTTCGCGAGCGAACGCGCGAGCATGGTCTTGCCGGTGCCGGGCACGTCGTCGAGCAGCACGTGGCCGCCCGCGAGCAGCGAAGTGAGCACGAGCTTGACCGTTTCGTCCTTTCCGATGATGACCTTCGCGATATTATCCCTGATATTGTCAAACAGCTTTTGCATGAGCGCTTTCCTTTCCTGTACCGTACAGATTAGTTCTGAAATAAAGCATGGCACAACACGGTTTTGATGTCAAGAAGTTATTTCGGCGTCGTTCCTTGTCAGGTTCTTCAGCCAGATGTAGGTATTGAAACGCAGGCGGAGGAACGGGAACTTGATGATCTCGTCGCAGCACATGATCATATAGACCGCCATTACCGGCCAGTGGAAGACGAAGCAGGCGAGCAGTGAGAGCGGGATCGCGATCACCCAGGTCGCGACAAGGACGCTGTAGGCATCGTAGCGGGAGTCGCCGCCGGCCGGCAGGACGCCGCAGGTAAAGATCGTATTGTAGGAATAACCGAAGACGTAGGGGATGCTGTAGAGCAGCATGTAGACCAGGTACTTCTTCGCCTGGGGCTCCAGCGCGTAGAAAACGTAGGCCAGCGGCCCGATGACGGCGATAAAGCCGATATTGATGAGACCGCTGATCGCGGAGACCCGGAAAAAGCGCTTCCCGTAGAGCTTTGCCTCCTCGAAACGGTCCTGGCCGAGCAGCTTGCCGATGATGATGCCGGCGCCGGAAGCGAGGCCGTGGGTCAGGACGCCGGTCAGCTGCTGCACGAGATAGGCGACCGAAGACGCCGCCGTCGCGTCCGTGCCCAGG
>CADBQM010000193.1 GCA_902796795.1 uncultured Eubacteriales bacterium | reverse complement strand
TCGTCGTTCCCCATCTTCGGCGCATGGTATTTCAGCCGGTCGTGCAGGGCTTCATAGCCCTCAAAATCGGCCGCAAGCGCCTGAAGCAGCGTCTCTTTATCTACTTCCCCGGAGAAGACCGTATCTTCCACGGCAGCCAGCATATCGCAGGCCGGCGCGAGGCCCGTGCCATGCAGGCCGAAGTTGTTGTATCTGCAGCCGAGCGAGATATCCCGGGCATTTTCGACACAGCCGTCGAAGAAAAGCGAGAGATAGGGCGAGGGGATGATGTAAAGATTTCTCCGTTCCTCGAGGATCTTCCGCACTTCCCTGAAGATCTCCTCCCGGACGCGCGCGAGCATCCGATCCATATCACCGATCGCCGGCAGTTCCTCCCGGATCAGCCGGTCCACGATATTCGCGAACGGCAGCGCGCCGATGTTCACGATCTCACAGCCGCGGCCGGGGATGATGAATTCCCAGCAGGCCGCCATCACATAATTCCGGGCGTCTTCGGTCTCGTAGCCGAGTGCCTCGAGACCCGGGATCGCCACGTCATCGTTTTCGTACTGCGGGAAGCCGAGGCCGAGCTTTGTAAGCTGCGTCCCCAGTTCAAATACGGAGAGCGGTGTCATCTTATTCACGCGCAGGTTGATCTTCGGGTCGATCAGCCTAAGCTCCGCGGAAGCCTTCAGGCACATTTCCGACAGCAGGTTGTAGCCGTCCCTGCCGTCCGGCAGCATCCCGCCGAGCACGACCGACTGGCCGTTGTCGCCCTGCTGCATACCGGGATACAGGTCGCTGTCCCGGTTGCAGGAAAGGAAAAAGGCCTCTAAAAGCTCGAACGCGCTCTCTTCTGTCTCCCGGCCGGCGTCAAGGTCCGCCTGAAGATAAGGCATCAGCGTCTGGTCCAGGCGCCCCAGCGTGTTGTGGTAATCGCCTTCGCACCACATCGCGTAGTGCAGGATCCTAAGCGACTGCAGCGCTTCGCGGAAGGTCTCCGCCCCGTATGCGGGAACGCGCGAAAGCACGTCTGCCAGCACCGTCTCGCCCATCTTGCGGGCGGCCTCCTCATAGCGCTTCGTCAGCGCCAGCACCGCGTCGATCGAAAGGCGCATCGCCTGGTGTTCCTCCGCGTCCGTGAGCTGCTCCCGGAAATACAGAAGGCCGTGACAAATCACTTTCGCGTAACCCGGCGAAAGGTTGCTGACGTTCCCGAGTTCGTGGATGAAATGCGACCCGCTGACCGCCTGCCACTCCTCCGCATCGAAGATCATCGGGAGGTTCGGCACTGTCCGCGTAAAGGCGATGAGCTCATCCGGGAAAAAGAAGGGATCTTCCAGCCGGAGTGCTGTCTGAAGGCGCAGCGCAGTCCGCATGATATCGCTGAGTCCTTTGTCCCGGTAAGCAAGGGGCAGATCCTCCGGCAGTGCTTTTCTTGCCGCGTGATGCCGCCTCTCCCACTGATAGGTTTTGATTCTTTCGATCCGGTCTGTCATTTTACAATCCTCTCTTCATAATAACGGTATAGTTTCCGCTGCCATCCGGCAGTGTCGAAATCGACTGCCTTTCCTTTCTGCCGCAGCCACACGTTCATGCTGCCGGCCAGCCGGTTGTCCCAGGCGTACAGGGGGCCTGCCCGGAAGAGTTCTCCGTCCGCCCGTTTCCCTGAGATCACCGCGACTCCGCCAAGAAGATCTTCCCGCATCTCTACCCTGAATTCCGGTGTGTCACTGAGGGTAAAGTCTGTCTCTCCATGGTTGTCGACGCCTTCCACGCAATAGATAAGCGGACCGCGGGAAAGGGCGATCCGGCCCTGGTCCGGCCGTACGTAAGGATGCGCCTCGACCCGCCGTACCGGCAGCAGATCCGTGAAGCCGATTACGTCGCCCTGTGTTACACGGAAGACCTGGTAGCCATCCCGGATCTCCGTTTCCATAGGAGCGCCGTTCAGCGTATAGGAAGGTCCGTCCGCCCAGAACGGTACGCGGAGCCGGAGCATCAATTCCTGCTCTGCTTCTTCAACGGTCAGCCGGTAACAGCCCTTCCAGGGCAGCCCGGTCTCGCTGACCAGACGGACCTTTCCGCGGGCGGTATGAAGTTCCGCGCTGCCGCCGATGAACAGATTCACCAGGATGCC
>CADBQM010000192.1 GCA_902796795.1 uncultured Eubacteriales bacterium | reverse complement strand
CTCCAGGAAGCGGCGAAGCGCGCGAAGACCGACCCGCATCAGCTGCTGCGCCGGATCGACGCCATGAATAACGAGATCTCCGCGCTCCGTCAGGAGAATGAAAAGCTGAAAGACGAGATCGCGAAGAATGCGGCCGGAGACCTTCAGAAACAGGCAAAAGACGTGAACGGCTTCCGCATCCTGCTTGCGGAAGTGGACGCGAAAGACGCGGGAGAACTCCGGACACTTGGCGATAAGATGAAGGACGAACTGAAAGATGCGGTGATCGTGCTTGCTGCGGTGATCGGCGGTAAAGTCAGCCTGATGGCGACGGCAACGGACAGCGCAGTGAAGAAGGGCGTCAGCGCCGGCGACCTGATCCGGAACATCGCGCCGCTGACCGGCGGGTCCGGAGGCGGAAGACCCAACATGGCCATGGCCGGCGGCAAAGACCCCTCCGGGATCCCTGCCGCACTTGAGAAGGCGGAAGAACTGCTCACCCAGGTCCTGGCGTGAGCGTCATAAAAACTGAAAAGGAATCTGTAACGAGATGAAGAAGCGCAGCGAAAAAGGACATCCGGGCTATCTGAAAAGAAGAAAGACCGGCCTTCTCATCCGTGGGCTCATTCTGGCCGCGGGTGTCGCTGCGCTCTTTTTAACGGGATATTTTACCCTGGGGACGCGCTTTAACTGGCTCACGATCGTCGCGGTCCTGAGCGCTGTCCCGATGGCGATGCAGTTCGCTACGTTCTTCTCGATCGTATCCTATAAAGACCGTCCGGAGGAAGAATACCGGCGGGTCCGCGAAACGGTCGGCAACGGTGTCCTGGATACCGGCCTCATCGTTTCGAACAAAGACGGAAAAGCGATCGAGATCCTGTACGCCTACGTCCACGAGACCGGCATCTATCTGCTCGTCTCCGATAAGATCACGTCTCTTGCGTCTACGGAAGAATACATCCGTTCCTTCCTGCGGCTGAACGCGGTGGACGGCCCTGTGACCGTCTATACTTCCCTTGATGTGTACCTGAAGCGTCTGTCGTCGCTGGAACCATCCGACCGGGACAGCTGCGACGAGTATCTGCTGAAGCAGGAGGGCATCCTCCGGGCGATCTCCATTTAATAAAACGGCTTCTATGATCGAGATCAGTCTTGGCATCCACCAGGCCGGAAAACGGCTGGATAAAGTCCTGAAACGGCACCTGAAAGAGGCGCCGGACAGCTTTATCTACAAAATGCTCCGGAAAAAGAACATCACGCTCAATCACGAGAAAGCCGTGGGGGATGAAAAGACGGTCGCCGGCGATACGGTACAGTTCTATCTTTCGCAGGAGACCTATGACAAAATGCGCGGGGGCCCTGAAGGGCAGACGGCAGATCCGGACCCGACGTTTCCGGAGATCCGCGTCCTTTACGAAGACAGCGACGTCTGTATTTTTGTCAAACCACCCGGGATCCTTTCCCAGAAAGCCCGTCCGGAAGATTTTTCGATCAATGAGTGGGTGATATGGCACAGCGTGGAGGCCGGGATCGTTTCCGCTTCTGATTTCGAGAGCTTTCGTCCGTCGGTCGTCAACCGCCTGGACCGGAATACCGGCGGGATCATGTGCGCCGGCATGAGTGAACGCGGGCTGCAGGTCCTTTCGGAACTGTTCCGGACACGGCAGGTGAAAAAGACCTATGCGGCGCTCGTGCGCGGGAAGATCGAAGCGGAGCAGGACCTGACCGCCTATCTTTTGAAAGACCCCTATACGAACCGCGTCACGATCTACAACAATCATGTCAAGGATTCGAAAGAGATCCGTACTGTCATTACGCCGGTCAAGAACTTTAAGGACCGTACGCTGGTCCACGTCCGGCTCCTGAGCGGACGTTCCCACCAGATCCGCGCGCAGCTCAGTCACATTTCCCATCCGATCCTGGGGGACCCGAAATACGGTGACCCGGCTTTTAACATGAAATACGGCATACTGATGCAGTGTCTGTATGCTTATCGCCTGGAATTCCCGGCCACGGTGCTGCCCGGGATCTCCGGAAAGACTTTTTCCGTGGAGGTGCCTGAAGAATGGCCACTTGGTCCAGCCGGGGCCTAAGAGGTTCTGCTTTCGAAGAGATGATCAACTATACGAACGCGGACTACCTGAATAAAGGGCTCGCGCTCGTCCAGAAGATCCCGACGCCGATTACTCCGGTGGAGATCGACGCAGCATCCCGCCATATCACGCTGGCGTACTTCGACCAGCAGAGCACGGTCGACTATATCGGCGCCGTACAGGGGATCCCGGTCTGTTTTGACGCAAAGGAATGCAAGAACGACACTTTTCCGCTGGCCAACGTCCATCCCCACCAGGTGGAATTCATGGGCAATATGGAAAAGCAGCAGGGCGTTGCCTTCCTCCTGATCCTGTATACGGAAAGAAATGAGTGCTACTATCTGCCGTACCGCGACCTGATCCGTTTTTATGAGCGGATGGAGCAGGGCGGGAGAAAAAGCTTCCGGCTGGAGGAGATCGACCGGACGTTCCGGGTGGAGATCAAAAACCAGGTCTACGTCCATTACCTGGAAGCGCTGAATCTGGATCTGATGATCCGGGAAAAGGAAGAAAAGGAGAATTGAGATGAAAAAAGCCGCTTTCTTCGGAAACAACTTAAGAGACCTCGAACGTGTCTATGCCTTCGGCAGGAAAGAGACCGTACAGGGGATGGCGGATTTTTATGGCACGGTCATCACACAGGATAACATCGGAGAGCATCTGGACGCGCTTTCCGACGTCAATTACATCTTTACGACCTGGGGCATGTTTGCGCCGACGGAAGAACAGCTGGACGCGATGCCGGAACTGGAAGCGGTCTTTTACGCTGCAGGCTCTGTGAAGGGCTTTGCAGAACCTTTCCTGAAAAGAGGCATCCGTGTGATCAGCGCCGCGAACGCGAACGCCGAATTCGTCGCCGATTATGCCGCTTCCCAGATCCAGCTTGCGGCAAAGGGCTTTTTCCACAATTTCCGCTGCGGGGACTATCGGAGCTTTGATACGAGGAACAGCCGCGGGATCGAAGGCATGTTTGAGATATGCATCGGCCTGATCGGCGCCGGTTTTGTCGGGAGGAAAGTCCTTTCCCGTCTGGTATCGCTGCCTTCGATCCACCTGATGGTCTACGATCCTTTCTTAAGCGAAGAAGAGGCCGCATCCCTCGGCGTAAAAAAGGCGTCTCTTGAGGAACTGTTCCGCGAATGCCTTGTCGTTTCAAACCATGCGCCGAACATCCCCGAGACCGTCGGCATGCTCCGGAAAGAGCATTTCTCCGTCATGAAGAAAAACAGCACCTTCATCAATACCGGCAGGGGAGCTACCGTCGTGGAAGACGATCTTACCGCGGTCCTTTCCGGGCGTCCCGACATCGTTGCGCTGCTTGACGTGACCTGGCCGGAGCCGCCGGCGGAGGATTCACTTCTTCTGAAACTGCCGAATATATTCTATACGACGCATATCGCGGGCGCGCTCGGCAACGAGGTCTGTTATATGGCCGATCTCTGCATTGAAGACCTCAAACGGATCGAAAAGGGCGAAGCGCCGGTCTACGGCGTCTCGCTGGAAGCGCTGAAACGAATGGCATGATCACGGAAATGCATGTTCCTT
>CADBQM010000191.1 GCA_902796795.1 uncultured Eubacteriales bacterium | reverse complement strand
GAATTCATTGCAGGTATGCCATTCCAGCGCGTTCATGCTGCTGTTGAAGCCCCAGCAGAGGCCCCACTGCTCGTCGAGCTGGCCGGCATATTTCATCCTGTATTCATCGCCTTTGTCCATCGTGTCGATCGACTCGAGCGCCGGCACGTAACGCGCGCCTTTTTCGGGCATTTCGGCGGTCTTCAGGACCATTTCGCACATCTCGGAAGTATCTTCATCGATCACACGGCCGTAGTGCAGGAATTCCGGATCCTCCACGCTGTAGATCTTGAGCGCCGGGTTCAGGGCGCGCAGTTCGTCAAGTCTGTTCATGGGTATTCTCCTTTTCTGTTGATCTCAGGGTCTCCCGGATCTTTAGGTTTACTATAGCACGGCGATGACAAAAATCAATCCCCGCGGCGTTCCCAGAACGCCCGGACTTCTGTTTCAAAGCCCGCCGCGCCGGTGATCTTATGGTCTGCCCATTCCCGCGGGAACAGGCGACGGTTCTCACTGTATACGAAGCGTTCGTCGAGCAGGGCGATCACGCCTTCGTCTTCGTCGGTGCGGATGAGCCTTCCCGCCGCCTGCATGACCTTGTTGAAGCCCGGGAAGCGGTAGGCGTAGTCAAAGCCGTTCTCTCCCCGCTGTTCATAATAGGCGCGGATCAGCTCGCGTTCCGTCGAGACCATCGGGAGTCCCGTTCCGACGACGGCGACGCCGATCAGCTGCTCTTCTTTCAGGTCGATCCCCTCCGAGAAAACGCCGCCCATGACGGAAAGCCCGAGCAGCGTACGCTCCCGTTCCGCGCGGAACTCTTCCAGGAACGCCTGTCGTTTTTCTTCCGTCATGTCCCTTTTCTGGGCGATCACGTCGATCTCTTCTGCACCCGCCAGCTGCTTTTCCACTTCCGCAAGGAAAGCGTGCGAGGGGAAGAACGCAAGATAATTTCCTTTCTTTGCCCGCGCCATGGAAAGCAGAAGGTCCGCGATCCGCCGGTACTCTTCCGTACTGCGCCGACGGTAGGCCGTGCTGACGTCCCGGCAGAGGATCAGCGCGCGCTTTTCAGGATCAAAGGGCGAAGATACATAGACCGCGTCCTCGTCCCGGCTGCCGGACAGCAGTTCCTTGTAGTAATTGACCGGCAGGAAGGTCGCCGAAAAGAAGACCGCCGAGCGGATGTGCTTCAGCCGCTCCTTCAGGCGCTCCGACGGCTGGATGCAGAAGAGGCGGACGTAAAAGCGGCCGTCCCCGTCATGCGTCCCATATGAGAGATAATCGGGTCCGCGGTGTTCCGCGGCGTCCAGGAAGGTGCGGAGCGAAAAGAAAAAGCGCCGGATATCGTCGCCGCCCGGCGGGTCCGTGACTTCCGAAAGGAATTCGGACAGGGCGTCCGAAAGCTCTTCGACGCGCAGTACGAGCGCGTTCGGGTAATCATCCTCCCCATAGACCGAGACTCTATCACAGACACGCTTGAGTTCGAGCAGGACCTTGTTCAGGCGGTCCAGCTGTCCGAGGATCTTCTTCCTTCCCGGAAACAGCTTCTTCGCCGCGAGCACTTCCTCTTTATACAGCACCGCGCTGTACATCTCCCTTGCCCGGTCGGCCAGGTTATGGGCTTCGTCGATCAGGAAGATATAATCCTTATCCTGCCCGTCGGCAAAATAGCGGCGGAGGTAGACGTTCGGCGCAAAAGCATAATTATAGTCGCAGATCACGACGTCGCAGTAATAGCTGACGTCGAGCGCGAACTCATAGGGGCAGAGCCGGTATTCTTCCGCATAACGGATGAGACACGCCGTATCGATCGCCGTCTCCTGTGTAATGATCCGGAGCAGCGCTTCGTTTACCCGGTCAAAATGCCCGCGCGCCCGTTCGCAGCTCACGGGATCGCAGTCCGCCCGTCCCTTTGGGCAGAGTTTTTCCTTCGCGACGATGCGGATGAAGCTGAAGGCAAGTCCTTTTGAGGCAAAGAGGCGCATGGTATCTTCCGCAGCGCCGGCCGTTACGTTCTTGGCGCTTAAGTAGAAGATCCGGTCCGAAAGCCCTTCGCCGACCGCCTTTACCGATGGATACAGCATCGCTGCCGTCTTCCCGGTCCCGGTCGGGGCCTGGACGTAGAGCTGTCTCTCCTGTTCAACGGCCCGCTGTACGGCGCGCATGATGATACGCTGGCCTTCCCTGCTCTCAAACGGAAATACAAATTCCGCAGCCGAGTCCGCGCGCTGCTTCCGGTGCCGCAGGCTGAACAGCGCGAACGGCCGGTAGGCTTCCACATAGGAAAGCACTTTCTCCATCAGCTGCTCCAGGCTGTAGGTATATAAAAAACGGCGGACCGGCATTTCCCGTTCCGCGCCGTTTAGATCTTTTTCTTCCAGTTCCACATAGCTCAGCTGCACGGAGATCCCCGGAAGCGCGCGGTCCAGTGCACAGGCGAGCGCATAGACTTCCGCCTGGGCAAGGTGGACGGGCTCCGCGCCTTCCATCCGGCTGATGTCGCGGAAAACGCCCTTGATCTCGTCGATCACGACGCCGTCTTCCGCTTCATAGATCCCGTCCGCGCGGCCTTCTACGGTAAGCAGCCCCGGCACGTCCGCTTCTTCGCGGTACAGGAAACTGCCTTCCTCCGTCAGGAGAAAGCGGATCTTCAGCGGCACCTCCGCGGCATACTGTTCCCCCATCGCCTTCTGGAGCCTGCGGTGTACGCGGGCACCGGCCAGCATCGCCTCCTGGATCCTGGCCGCACCCGGCCGGTCGTCGAGGTCGCCGCTCCGCAGGACGAACTCCACGAGGTCCCGCACGGAAAGCTGTATTTTTTCGCCGTCTGTCCGCTGCATCGGCTTCAGAACTGGCGGATCGCGTCGCTGTTGTCGTCGGGAGCGTCCTCGATCCTGACGATCTTCACGACGTAGCTGTAGGCATCGTTGACCTTCACGGTCACTTCATCGCCCGTATGCCGTCCGGCGAGCGCCCTGCCCATCGGGGAATCGGTGCTGATCCGCCCCTGGACGGAGTCCCCGCGGATCGAGGTCACGAGTTTGTAACACTCTTCCGCGTCATCCTCCGGGATATAGACCGTAACGAGCTTCCCGAGCCCGGCTTCGTCGGGATTTGTATCTTCTTCAATGATCTTCGCAAAGCGTATCATGTTTTCCAGATAGCGCACGCGGCTGTTGTTGCGGTTGTTCTCCCGCTTTGCCATCGAATATTCGAAATTCTCCGAAAGATCGCCGAGTGAGCGCGCCGCTTTCAGCCGCTCTAACAGCTCCGGCCGGAGGACGGTCTTTCTGTACCGGATCTCCTCCTGGATCTTTTCGATATCTTTCTTCGTCATCTGTGCCATGATAATACTCCTTTTTTGAGCGGCAGCTTACGGCGCTATCCTGAGCCAGCTCCGATAGAACGCCCCGTCCTCTCCGAGGCGGTAGAACGGTGTCAGGACGAGCCCTCCGGCATGGATCCTAAAAAGGCCGTCTTTCCCGTCTTCCGGCGTGCTTCCCTGAAGCGCGGAAAGGGATATGACCGGTGCCGTTTCCATGCATACGCCGGGATTCCTGCCGGCGTCCGCGCCGTAGAGCAGCGGTCCCGAAAAGACAGAAACAAAGCCCTGATAGTCCAGCGCGCCTTCTTCGGTATGTACTGAATAGTCCGGCTGAAGCGTGAACCGGTGGGTACCGGGCGCAAGCACCGCCTTCCGGTACGCACCGTCCTGCAGGAAGCTTTCCTCCGCAAAGATCTCAAAATGCCGGGACCAGCCCGGGACCCGGAGCTGAAACTTAAGCGGCTCTGTATTCCTGATCACGATCCCGGTCTTTCCGGGGAAAGGATAGGCGCCGTCGATCTCCATTTCAAAACCGGGGCCTTCAACGTTCATGGCTTCATATGTATTGACCACTAGCGTATCTTCCCGCATGCAGACCGCCCAGGAAGAAAGCTCGGCGATCCCGCGCGGCGCGTTGACCGAACAGCAGTTAAGTTCCGGCGAACCCGGCCGGCACTGAAACTGGATGTCGTCAAAATTCGCCCGGCGGAAGCCGTCCATCGGCGTATTGTAGGTCGACCAGCGTCCGGACGGATGCCAGGCGCCGAGCATCGCGTTATAATGCGCGCGTTCCAGGCTGTCGATATATCCTGCGTCGCCCGTCAGCTGATACAGCCTTGTGAGCAGCGCGTCGAACGCCACCGCACAGCAGGTCTCGATATTGCCGTTCTTATACGGGTGGCCGATCGCCTGCTCGTCGGTCGAGAACGCGCCGCTGTTGTGCACGTCCGTTTTTAAGATGCTGTCCGCGATCTGACGGACGATCTTGAGGTACTTTTCCTCTCCCGTCGCCGGATACAGTTCCAGGATCCCGAGGATCACGTGCAGGCTCTCCCAGCGCGGCTTGCGGCATTCATAAAAGTCTCTGCCCTCGAGCGCGTTCTCGATATAGCCGCCGGCTTCCTCGGAAGAAAGATCCCGTTCGATCTCCCGGGCAAAATGGAGATACTCCGTTTTCCCGGTCTCTTCATAGAGCAGGACAAAGATGTGCAGGACCGCGAGGTTCATCTCGCAGTTCCCGATCGACGACAGCGGCGGGTTCTCACCGTAGAATTTCCGGATAAACAGGGCCGCGGCTTTTTCGATACCGGCAAGATAAGCGGCATTCCCGGCCGCATGGTACCATAAGAGCAGCCCATACATGACGTGATAATGGTTCCAGGCGTCCCAGGTCATCCCGCTCTTTTCCGGCTCCTGTGAGAAAGCACCGGTCAGATGGCAGTCTTTTGAATAACAGCCGAGATATCCGTCCGTATCCTGCAGGGAAAGGAGCGCGTCGATCAACGAAAGGACCTGGACATACAGTTCCGTATCCCCCGTGAGGCGCCACACAAAGTAAGCGCCGGTCAGGTGTTTTCCGGCGAATTCACCGGACCAGGGAAGCAGGTCCCGGTATGGCGCAAGGTCCCGGTCCCGGAACATGCCGAGGATCGCCGGATCTGCAGCCGGGATCCGTTTCAGCCAGTTTTCCGATACCTGATTCAGGAGCGTTCCCGTAACGCCTTTCAGACATATTTTCAGCGCTTTGTCCATAGATCTTTCCGTCCTCTCACGGTACTAAGAAAAAAAGCACTGCAGCCATGCTTTACGGAAGCGGACCACAATGCCTTTCAAGCAGGGG
>CADBQM010000190.1 GCA_902796795.1 uncultured Eubacteriales bacterium | reverse complement strand
GCCTCCGGAAAGACCAGATCATCTACCTCAACCCCTGTGAAGGGATGCCCGCCGAGAAAGCGCTGGAGCTTTCAAAAGGTGAGCGTATCGTGATCGTCGGCGATCTTCCGGCAGGAAATAAATAAGAGGACCTCATCATGAACAGCACAACGAACACGGTACTGCCGGAAACGTCGTTCACGCTCTCTTTCACAGTCCGGAACAGCGGTCTTCTCTTCTGCTATACGGCGGAAGAAAAACCCCTTTTTTCCGCGGAGCTTGTGGACGGGATGCTCGCGGTCTCCTGGTTCTTCTCCTATGATCCTGAGCTCCTTGTGCTCCGGGCCGCCTGTGTTCCCGGCGACCGGATCGTGCTCCGGAAAGAAAGCGCAAGGATCGCCCTGTTCGTAAACGACGCGCTTCAGGACGAAGAATGGCCATATGGCACTTTTGCCGCGGAAAAGGCCGTCCTGAAGGAAAAACAGGAAGGCCTTGTACTCGCGTTCCTGTCGCCCGCGCCGGAAAAAATGGACACCGATCCGAGCTGTGGCGGCAGTTTTCAGGGCATCCGCGGCTGGATGCCGGGGAACGGCGTCTTTGCCGGCGACTGCATGCCCTTTGTTTACGAGGACCGCTTCCATCTGCTTTATCTGTACGACCGGCATCACCACAGGAGCAAGTGGGGAAAGGGTGCGCATCAGTGGGCTCATCTTTCGAGTCCGGACCTCCTTCACTTTGACCGGCATCCCATGGCAGTCCGCATTACGGAGCCCGAAGAAGCTTCGATCTGCACCGGCTCCTGGATCTTCTTAAACGGCAGGCATTATCTCTACTACACCGTCCGCACGATAGACGGAAGCCCCGCGCCGGTCCGGCGCTCGGTCTCGGACGATGGCATCCGTTTCGAAAAAGACCCGGCCTTCTCCTTTTCCTTAAGCGAACGCTATACCGCCGCCTCCGCGCGGGACCCCAAGCTGGTCCAGGCGCCGGACGGTTCCGTCCATATGCTCGTGACGACGCGCCTGAAGTCTTCCGGACTTGGCTGCCTCGTGCATCTTACGTCGGCGGACGGCGAGCATTTTACGGAATGCGGCGAGCTCCTGGTCTCGGAAAACGAAGACGAGCCCGAATGCGCGGATCATTTTTACTATGGCGGATACTGGTACCTGGTCTACAGCCTCCGGATGAAAGCTCACTACCTGGTCTCCCGCAGCCCCTTTACCGGTTTCTGCTGCCCGGGAGAAGCTGCGGCAGCGGATCCTGAGGACACCGTGATCGATGCTCCTTCCCGCGGCCCGGTGATCCCCTGCAGTTCCGTCCCCAAGGCTGCGGTCTTCCGCGGCCGGCTCCTCTTTACCGGCTTTCACGGGATCGACGGTTATGCCGGCAGCGTCCGCCTGATGGAAGCATTCCCGGAAGAAGACGGAACGCTCCGCTTTGCAGAACCGCCGGAAGCGGCGGAAGCAGAACGGCTTCGGATCCAGGCGGGCGGCCTTTCCTTTGAGATCGACGCAGACGCAAAGCATCCTTGTTTTGTCCTCTCCGGCTATCCGGAAGCCGGGATCCCGGATTCCGACTTCTTCCGCCTGGTCCTGGACGACGGCGTCCGTACGGAGATCCCGGTCTTCGCAAAGGACCAGCAGGGCAAAGCCGCGTATGCCGCGGACGGGACGCTCGTGGTCGATTATCCGGAGCTCGTCTCTTCTTACGGCGACCGTTACCGGATCCGCTTCACGGTCCGCATCCGCACGGAAGACGGCCTGCTGAAGTTCATACCTTCTCTCGAAAACCACACCGCGGACGTCCGCATCAACGAGTGCTTCTGCCCGCTTGCGGATTTTGCCTCCCTCACCGGTGATCCGGCAGACGACCTCTTATATATGCCGGAAGGCCCGGGGACCCGGGTGCGGGATCCCTGGCGTGCGATGCGGGAACGCCGAACCGACTATTACGCGCACGGCCCCTACGAATCCTGCTGGCACGTGCATTATCCGAACGCTTCGATGAGCTGGTTCGGGATCCAGAGCGGCAGTCATTTTCTGTATATCGCACGGCTTGATCCGGAGATCCGCGCCTGTTTCCTCACGGTACGCCAGCATATCCGGCCGGACCTCGGTGACCTGATGCTCGGGATCGACCACTTCCCGGCCGCCTGTCCCGGCGAAGCGCTGACGCTGCCGGAGAGCGTGATCGGACTGCTTCACGGCGATTTCCGCGCCGGCGCAAAGCGCTACCGCGCCTGGGCGGATGAACACTTCTATAAGACCGTCCCGAAGGTGCCCTGGGTACAGGGCATGACCGGCTGGCAGCGCCTCATCCTGCGCTCGCAGTACGGGGAAGACTACGTGCGGCCGGAGGAGCTGCCGGAAGTCTGCCGGATCGGGAAGGAACACGGGCTCAACACGATCTTCCTCTTCGGCTGGTGGAAGGGCGGGCTGGACCGCGGCTATCCGGATATCGACGAAGAACCGTACGAGGGCTATTTTGACGCCCTGAGGGAGAATATCAAAAAAGTGCAGGACCTGGGCGGGAACATCATTCTCGCGCTTGGCGTGCACTTTATGGATCCTTCCGGGGAATTTTATAAGAAGATCGGCAAGGACCTGGTGATCCGGAACGCCGACGGCATCGCGGTCCGGGACCCGAAGAGCTATCCCGGCATCGGGGAGATGCACCATACGCACGCGGTGCGCCAGCTGGTCCTGGCCTGCTCCTGTACGGAAGAATGGCGGAACACGCAGCTGAAAAACCTCCGCTTTATGGAGACCCTCGGTGCCAACTGCCTCTTTTTAGACTGCTACGGCGGCTGGCCGATCGACCTCTGCTTTGACCGCCGGCATGAACACGGAAAACGGATCGACGCGGAATGGACCGGCCACCGGAAGAGCTTTGCGGCTGCGGAAGCCTTTGCCGCGGCGCACGGCCGGGTGCTCGGGACCGAAGTCGTCACCGACATCGCCGCCTCCTACTGCCAGTTCATCCACGGGCTTTTGAACATCGAGCTTCTGCCGGGCAGCCGCGCCTTCCCGCAGATGTTCCGCTATACCTTCCCGGAGGTCATCAGCACGAACCGCGCGATCCGGCATAGCGAGGGGCCTTACCTGAAGCAGCTGAAATGGTCGCTCGTCCTGGGCCTGCGCATGGACGCGGAACTCTTTGTCTGTCGCGCGGCGATCGACCGGGATCCCGACTATGCGGCGGCCGTGAAGCAATACTGCGGGCTCCTGAAGCAGTATGAAGACTATCTGCTCTACGGGACCTTCACGCTGACCGACGAAGCACTCGGTTTCCCAGATGAAGTGAAATGCGGGGAATACGTACACCGGGAGGGGAAAAAGCTCCTCCGGGTGCTCTATAACGCCTCAGACAAAGAAACAAAGGCCGGAACACTGCTGCTCCGGCCGGATGAACTGCATTTTGAAGAGCTGGATCTTTAAGCGCCTGTTCCTTAAGCGCTCACGCCGGACGCCTCAGCGTCCGGCTTTTTTATAGACGTCCTGCATGAACGCGTCCGCGAGCGGTACCCAGAGGTCGAAGTTCGCGTAGCTGTCGTTCATGATGCTGCTGCCCGCCTTCCCGTGCGGGACGCCGGCAAAGGTGTGAATCTCCGCCGGAACGCCGTGAGCCAGCATCTCCGGATAGACGTAGTTCAGGTTGTCGAGCGCGGTGTCCTCGCGGCCGACCGCGTAAAAGACCGGCGGATAGACGACGCCTTCCCAGTCGATGGTCCCGCCCACGAAGCGCGGGCCGTAGACACAGAGGAAAGCATCCGGCGCGCCGTAATAAGCATCCAGTTCATCGGGCGCATAATCCGGGAAGTAGTCCTGTACTTTCTTTTCGCCGGAATAGTACGCGATCGTCTGCTCGCCGGAAAGACCGCCGTTTGAAAATCCCGCGAAGGCGACCTGATGCGGGTCGATGCGGTACTTTGCGGCGTTTTTCCGGATATAGCGCAGCGCACGCGCGCAGTCCGCGCCGACTTCCTTCCCGTTCCAGGGATTGTGGTTC
>CADBQM010000189.1 GCA_902796795.1 uncultured Eubacteriales bacterium | reverse complement strand
TTTGACGACGGGGCGGAACTCACCCTTGGCGCCGATCCGGACTTTTCCCTGAAGGTCATCCACACGCCGGGCCATACGCCGGATTCGGTCATCTTCTATACGGAGAAAGACCGGGCCGCTTTCGCGGGAGATACGATCTTCAAGGCCAGCATCGGGAACTATACTTTCCCCGGCGGCGACTATGACACGCTCATAAAGAGCATCCGGGAGCGGATCTTTACGCTGCCCGAAGAGACGGTCCTGTACTCCGGCCACACGGAAGAGACGACGGTCGGTGCGGAGAAGAGGAGATACGGCCTGTAAAGCCTTCCGGAGGAGCGCTTTTTACTTGTTTTTCCCGGGCGGCCTATGGTATAATCAGCCTGCAGCTAGCGGTGCTTACTTCTTATTCTGGATGAGTGCCGCGATTCGCAGACGGACAGCTATTCGGGTTTACTTCTGCCATGGACCCGCGCCGCCGGCGCGGGAATCAATCCGACGATCCCGTCCGTTTTTTCAGACTCCCGGTGCCGGCTGACAGCCCGTGCGCCGGGAGTTTTTCATTACGTCACATCTGCCATGGAGGGCATATGGATCCGATCCGGAAAAAATACCTTTTTGCACAGCATGTGCTGGTAAACGAGGACGGCCCGGACGCGAACGCGTTCGAGGTCCTCTTTTCGCTCGCGCATTACTTCGGCATCCGCGTGACGGAAGGCGCGGAGCTCGCGGAGCGGAACATGATCCACTTCGCCAGGAACCAGTTCGGGACCGACGTCCCGGAGGCGTTCTACCGCGGCTTCCCGAAGAGCGTGCGGGAGCTTTCGTCCGACCAGCTTTTGTTTGACCAGCTCGTCCACTATACGGTGACCTACGGCTTCAGCAATTTCAGCCGGGCAGGTCACTCGGTCGTGGAACGCGACTTTGAACGCGCCGCTTTCCGGGAGGAGGTCCCGGTCAAGGAATTCCGCATCCTTTCCCTGAAGGACGCGGACGCCTTCGTCGTTTCTTCGGTGAAGGACATGCTGCGGGGCACCCGTCCCTTAAGCGTCGGCAATTTCGAGCTCGTCCTGGACGTGATCCGGGAAAAGGGCGCGGAAGGCTTTGCCGCGACCTCGAAGGACACGAACATCCGCCTGCTGCTCGCGACGCGGGACCTTTATTACCTTCGGCCGCTTTCCCTGCCCGACGTCCTGAAGGTCACGGAGCGCCTGCAGTGGGAAAAATACGGCAGCGACAATTTAAAGAAGCTGAACCTGAAGAATCAGGACCGGAAGTTCCTGACAGCGCTGATCCGGACGAAGCTCGCAGAAAACGGCGACTTCAGGGAATGCTACGAGCGCAGGGCGCTCTGGTGCGGCCTGCTGCACCACATCCACATGAAGCCGGAAACCGACCGCGAGGAACGCTTCCTCACCGCGATGCGCGGACGGGAGAACATCTCCGCCTACGCTATGATGGAGAAGGCGGTGGCTTCGGGCGATATCGAAGCGGCGGCCCGGGTACTGAAGGAAGAAAAGGGCAGCGGCGCCGTGATCCGGCATCTCAACTATTTCCTGAGCCGCGGCGGCAGCCCGCAGGCGCTCACGCCTTACCTGAAGGGCGCGGGCACGGTCCTTTTACTGCAGCTCCTGCAGCAGTACGCCGTCTACCGGCCGACGTTAAAACGGGCCTTTGTCTTTACGAAACTGAACCTGCTCCGGACCCATACGGAAAGCGATGAAGAGCAGAAGAAACGGCGCTCCGTCGTCCCGCCCGCGGTCCGGGAGCGGATCGAGGCCGCCATCCGCGCGGAGCTTGCCGCACGCTGGCAGGGAAAGCTCGGCAAAGTCTATATCGGGGAAGACATGAAACGAATCGCCCTGCCGATCGCGGAGAGCAGCAGCGAGAGCGGTTTCGGCATCCTGCCGAAGGGCTCGCGCATCCCGCTGCCGGAAGGGAAGAAGCTCCGGGCCTTCACCTACTGGGAGAAGGTCGACGATATCGACTTAAGTGTGATCGGGCTCGACGCGGAGGACCGGGAGACCGAGTTCTCCTGGCGGACGATGGCAGGCGAGCAGTCTGAGGCGGTCACCTACTCCGGCGACCAGACGTCGGGCTTTGACGGCGGTTCGGAATTCTTCGATATCGACCTGCCGGCCTTCAAGGCGCAGTATCCTGAGATCCGGCGCCTGATCTTCTGCGACAACGTCTTCACCTACGGCATGCACTTCGGCGACTGTGTCTGCCGTGCGGGCTACATGGTCCGCGATACGGAGGATTCCGGTGCGGTCTTCGAGCCGAAGACCGTCGCTTCCGCCTATACGGTCAACTGCCCGTCGAGCTTTGCCTATCTCTTCGGGCTGGACCTGGAGACGAACGAGTTCGTCTGGCTGAACAGCGCGGTGAACGGGAACACCCAGGTCGCGGGCGAGACGAGCGTCGCGCACCTGAACCGGCTCTTCGAAGCGACGAAGACCATGAGTATGTACGATCTTCTGTCCCTGCAGGCGACGTCCCTGACGGACGATCCCATGGAAGCGGACCTCGCGGCAACGGACGAAGAAGTAAAAACAAAAGAAGGCGCGGTACGGCTGCACAGTTATGACATGGCGCTCATGACGAAGCTTATGGAAGCGCGCTGACGATAAGCATCAAAGAATAAGATCCGGAGGAAATGAGATGAAGTATGAATTCTGGTTTGTGGTCGGCAGTCAGTTCCTGTACGGCCCGGAAGTGCTTGAGACGGTCGAAGGCCGTGCAAAAGAGATGGCGGCAAAGCTTTCCGAAGTCCTGCCGTACCCGCTCGTCTACAAGGTGACCGCGAAGACGAACAAAGAGATCTCGGACGTCGTGAAGGAAGCGAACTATAAAGATGAGTGCGCCGGCATCATCACCTGGTGCCACACCTTCAGCCCGAGCAAGATGTGGATCGACGGGATCCGGGACCTGCAGAAGCCCTGGTGCCATTTCGCGACCCAGTACAACAAAGAGATCCCGAACGAAGAGATCGACATGGATTTCATGAACCTGAACCAGGCCGCGCACGGCGACCGCGAGCACGGCTTTATCGGCGCAAGGCTCCGGAAGCCCCGCAAGGTCATCGCCGGCTACTGGCAGGACGAAAAGGTGCAGGAGCGGATCGGCAGCTGGATGAAGGCCGCGGTCGGCGCCGCCGTTTCGAAAGCCATGAAGGTCATGCGCTTCGGCGACAACATGCGTGAAGTGGCCGTGACCGAAGGCGATAAGGTCGAGACCCAGATCAAGCTCGGCTGGCAGGTCAATACCTGGGCCGTCGGCGACCTCGTCAAAGAGATGAACGCCGTCACGGAGGAAGAGATCGACGCGCTCGTCGCCGAATACGAAGCTTCCTACGATATCGCGACCGACAATACCGCCGCGATCCGCTACCAGGCGAAGGAAGAGAT
>CADBQM010000188.1 GCA_902796795.1 uncultured Eubacteriales bacterium | reverse complement strand
GTTTCCCAGGCCGTGCGTCTTTCTTTTTTCCCGTTTTTACTCCTTCACGCCGTAGCCTTTTTCTTCCAGCTGGCGGCAGACATCTTCGTAGGTCTCCTCATCCAGCTTGTAGAACTTCTGGTACAGCAGGTAAGAAACGAAACCGAATACCAGCGGGATGATGATCATCGTGAGCAGCAGCCCGTTCATCTGGTGCTGTGTAACGGTCTCGATGACCTTGTCGATTCCTTCCAGGCGCTCGGCATCGGTGATATGTCCGAGTTCCGCCGCCTGCTCGAATTCGGCGATCTCGTTCGTCTTATCCAGCACATGGAAGATGATGTAGGTGAGCGAGGTCAGTGCCGCGATGATCGCCGCGCCAAGCTTCGTGAGCAGCGGGCGCATGGAAGCAATGATCGCTTCGTTCCGGTGGCCGGTCTTCAGCTGGTTATATTCGACCGTGTTGACGATCGAGATCATCATGATGAGATAGAAGCCGTACAGGCCGAGGTTTACGAGCATGTAGCCGATCGTGACGATCACGAAGCCCGGCATCTTGGCCGGCAGGAACATACCGCCGATCAGCTCCAGCACGCTGCCGATCGCGACCATGACGATGCCGAAGGTCATCAGCTGCTTGCGGTGGAACTTGCGGGACAGCGCCGGATACGCCAGCATCAGGACCGCGGTCGCGGCGACGCCGACCATCGAGAAGATCGAATAAAGGCCGCCTTCATAACCGTAACGGAAGTAGATGAAATTCATGCCGAGGCCGGCAAGTACGAGCGCATTCGCGATCTGCTGGATCAGGAAGATGACGATCATCCAGCGCAGCTGGTCGTTCTGCGTGATAGTACGGAAGATCCTGCGGAAGTTCAGCTTCATCTTGGGATCCTTTTCCTCGCCGCGGTACTCCTTGACGCCGAAGAGCGTAAAGAGCATGAACAGCGGCCCGAGGATCGCGATCACGAGCGCGATGATGCCGTAAGCCTTGCCCGCGCTGCCGCCGATGGCCTTATCGCCGGCCGTCAGGATCGGGATCAGGACGGACGCCAGCGTGGAGCCGATGCCTGCAAAGAAGGTCGCACGCGAGGTGTACTGGTTGCGGAGGTCCGCGTCACGAGAAAGTGCCGGGATCATGCCCCAGAAAGAGATGTCGTGCATCGTGTAGGTGATGCTGTAGGCAAAATAGATGAAACCGAAGAAAACGATGAACGGCCAGCCCTGCAGCTTCGAATTAAAGGCCAGGTAGATGACCACCGAAGTCGAGGCGACACCGATCAGCAGCCAGGGTTTGAATTTGCCCCACCTGGTGCGGGTCCGCTCGATGATGTTGCCCATGATCGGGTCGTTCAGTGCGTCGAAGATACGGGCAGCGACCATGATGGCGCTGATCGCGACCAGCTGCGCGTCCGTCAGCTGTTTCGTGTACAGGATGTAGGTCATGATGCAGTTGTTGAACAGGAAATACATCATGTCCCGGCCGACTGTGCCGAGCGGATAGAAGATCAGGTTCTTATTCCTCTTTTTCCGCTTCTTCTCCGTGATCGGTTCACCCGGATGGTCGACGTTGTGCTCTTTTGGTTTCTGGTTCAGGATCTCCTGTGTTTCAGGCTCCTTGGTTTCCTGGGTTCCCATGCCGTTACTTTCTCCTTAAAAAATAGTGTTAACAAATATGCTATTTGTTAAGTATTTAGCAAAACCCATTATAGACTGCTTCAGATAAAAATGCCACATTATTTCGACAAAAAAGGCCCCTCTTTCTGAAAGAGGGACCATACTTCCATTTCCGTGGAGCTTACTGCTCTTTTTCCGCTTTTTCCTGCGGTTCCGTTTCCTGCGGTGTTTCGGGCTTCTCTTCCGTTTCCTGCGTCGCTTCTTCCTCTGCTGCGTCCTGCCGTTTCCTTCCCCGGAGAATCAGGACCAGGGCGGCGACCAGGCCGGCACAGCCTGCAGCGATCAGCGCGATCCACAGCGGCATCAGCCGGCTGCCGCTCTTTTTCTCTTCTCCGAGCAGCGGTCCGGGCGCGGTCCCGCTTTCGCTTTCGGGTTCCGTATCTTCCGTGGATTCTTCGGTCGCTTCCACTTCCGACGGCGGCGTGCTTTCGGCTTCGCCCTTTACTTCTCCTTCGACAAAGACGTTGACGAAGGTCGTGAGGATCGTCGGCTTCGCGTCGTGGCTCGTCGCGGCTTCCACGTACACCTTCGTCTTGCCCGGCGCGACCGCCGTCAGGATGCCTTCATCACTGACCTTGACGATCCCCGGATCTTCGGAGCGGTAGACGTAGTCGCAGAGTACCGCGGGTGTCGGCGTCGTCCGCACGATGAGGGGGCTCTGTCTGCCCGGCTCCATGCGGATCACCTTCTCCTCCGGATGCATCGTCTTTGCCTTTTCTATGCCGTCTTTGGTGACGGTCAGCGTGAAATCCCGGCTCTTGCCGAATCTCAGTTTCGCGGTAATGGTCACTTCACCTTCCCCATCGAAGATGATGGTGCCGTATTTATCCACGGTCGCAAATTCCTCGTTCGAGGAGATCCATTCGACCGCCTTGTCGTCCGCGTCCTCGGGCAGTACCGTGAACGGGATATCATAGCGGTGGATGTGGACGTTGTAGGCGATAACGTCGCAGCTCTTGGGGAACGCGATGTCTTCCGCGTGCGTGACTTCGCTGTCCGGAACGAACTTTGCCGTCAGCGTAGTGTCTTCCTTGATAAAGAACCCGGCGTCTTCCTTCACGACGGTGCCGTCCTTGTCCATCCAGCCGAGGAAGGTATAGCCTTCCTTTTCCGGATGCGGCTCCGAGCCGTCGACCAGCGTACCGTCTTCCCGGAAATCGACGGCGTAGACTTCCCCGTCAGCAACGAAGGTCAGGGTATGCACGATGTTATCCAGCAGCGAGAAGTTTTCGTCCACCCACGCGACGCGCTCGATGATCCAGTTCTTCAGCGCGTCGACTTTCTCGCGGTAGTCAAAATCGTCGTCTTCCTTGATCAGCTTCGCGTTCATCTCCGCGGAAGCTTTGGTCTCTTCATAGTAGCGGTCGATCATGCCGCCTTCTTCTGTGAGTTTTACGAGCCCCGCCCGCATGACCGGCCACTGCTTGTGCAGCTCCTCGACGAAGCCGCCCGCCGAGCGGTCATAGAACATCGGCAGCAGCCACGGGTGACCGACGTCAAAGCCGTAGGTATATTCGCGGAAGTTCCAGCCGTAGTCGAAGTCCCAGAGCGGGCCCCAGTAGAGCTTCGCGATGCCGCCTTCGGGATCCCGGTCCTTATAGATGTAGGTGCTCCCCGTCATGTAGGCGTCCCCGTTCATGGAGATCTTCTGGACG